>JANMKO010000352.1:0-8278 GCA_031372085.1 Betaproteobacteria bacterium | reverse complement strand
TGCAAGTGCTGAGCACCCGCAGCATCGTCATCGCCACCGGCGCCAGCCCGGCGGTGCCGCCGATCCCCGGTTTGAAAGAGGTCGGCTTTTTGACCAGCGACACCGTCTGGGGCTTGACCGCTTGCCCGAAGCGCCTGGTGGTGCTGGGCGGCGGGCCGATCGGCTGTGAGCTGGCGCAAAGCTTTGCCCGGCTCGGCGCGTTAGTCACGCAAGTGGAGATGGCCGACCGGGTGCTGCTGCGCGAGGACGTGGAGGTGTCGGCGCTGGTGGCGGACGCGCTGCGGGCCGACGGCGTGGCCCTGCTCACCGGCCACCAGGCGCTGCGCTGCGAGCAAGACGCGGCTGGGGCCGGCGGGCCCGGCGCCAAACGCCTGATCGTCAAACACGGCAGCGACGAAATCGCCATCGAGTTTGACGAGCTGCTGTGCGCCGTGGGCCGCAGCCCGCGCGTGCACGGCTACGGCCTGCAAGAACTGGGCATCACGCTGAGCCCGCGCAAAACCATCGCCACCAACGCCTGGCTGCAAACCAACTACCCCAACATCTACGCCGTGGGTGATGTGGCCGGGCCGTACCAGCTCACCCACGTCGCCGCGCACCAGGCCTGGTATGCGGCGGTGAACGCGCTGTTTGGCCGCGTCAAGCGCTTCAAGGCCGATTACGCGGTGATCCCGTGGGCCACCTTCACCGACCCCGAGGTGGCGCGGGTGGGCTTGTCCGAGGCCGAGGCGCGTGAGCAAGGCATCGCGTTTGAAGTGACCCGCTACGGCCTGGACGATCTGGACCGCGCCATTGCCGACGGCACGGCGCACGGCTTTGTCAAAGTGCTCACCGTGCCGGGCCAAGACAAGATCCTGGGCGCGCTGATCGTCGGCGCCCAGGCCGGTGATTTGCTGGCCGAGTTTGTGCTGGCGATGAAACACGGCCTGGGGTTGAACAAGATTCTCGGCACCATCCACAGCTACCCCACGCTGGCCGAGGCCAACAAATACGCCGCCGGCGAGTGGAAGCGGGCGCATGCGCCGCAAGCGCTGTTGCAGTGGGTGGCCAAATACCATGATTGGCAGCGCCGGTGAGCCCGCGCCCGCCCCGCTTGAGCATCGTCATGCCGGTGCTGGACGAGGCCGCTGCCATCGGCGCCACGCTGGCCGCACTGGCGCCGCTGCGCGCACGCGGCACCGAGCTGATCGTGGTGGACGGCGGCAGCAGCGACGCCACGTGCGCCCTGGCCGCGCCGCTGGCCGATGCGCTGCTGGCCGCGCCGCGTGGCCGGGCCCGGCAGATGAATGCCGGCGCCGCCCGGGCGCAAGGCGACGCACTGCTTTTTTTGCATGCCGACACGTTGCTGCCGCCGCACGCTGACGCGCTGGTGCAGCAGGCGCTGGCCGGTGGTGCGGTTTGGGGCCGGTTTGACGTGCGCATCGACGGCCGGCCCTGGTTGTTGCGGCTGGTGGCCGCGCTGATGAACCAGCGCTCACGCTGCACCGGCATTGCCACCGGTGACCAGGCGATGTTTGTGCGGCGCGACGTGTTTTGGCGGGTCGGCGGCTTCCCTGACCAGCCGCTGATGGAAGACATCGCCCTGTCGCAGCGGCTGCGCGCGGTGGCGCGGCCGGCCTGCTTGCGGGCCCGCGCCACCACCTCGGGCCGGCGCTGGCAGTCGCGCGGCGTCTGGCGCACCATCTTTTTGATGTGGCGGCTGCGCTGGCGCTACTGGCGCGGTGAGCCGGCCGATGCGCTGGCGCGGGCCTACCGATGAGCCGGCACCGTGCGGCGGCTGGGCGGTATGCGGTGGCTGGGCGCACGGCAGCGGCGGCGCGGCAACGCGCAGCGGCGGGCCCGGTGCGATGACCTTGTCAGCGCAGGTGATCGTCTTCGCCAAGGCGCCGGTGGCCGGCCAGGCCAAGACGCGGTTGATCCCGGCGCTGGGTGCCGCTGGCGCGGCGGCACTGGCCGAGCGCCTGCTGGACCACGCCGTGGCCCAGGCGGTGGCGGCCGGCCTGGGCCGCGTGGTGTTGTGTGTCACGCCTGACGCCGAGCACCCGGCCTTCCAGCGGCTGCGGGCCCGCCATTCACTGCACCTGACGCTGCAAGGCCAGGGTGATCTGGGCCAGCGCATGCACCGTGCGCTGGCCCGGGCGCTGGCCGGCGCACCGGCTTGCACGCCCACCCGCTCAACCATCCGCACAACCATCCGCACCACCATCCGCACAACCATCCGCACACCCACCCACACCCCCACCGTCGCGCCCACCGCCGCGCCCGCCTGCGCAACCCCGCTCGCGCCACCCGGCAACGCCGGGGTGCTGCTGATGGGCAGCGACGTCCCGGCCCTCAGCGCTGCCGTGCTGCGCGCCGCCGCCGCCGCGCTGGCCGATGCCGATGTGGTGTTGGTGCCGGCGCTGGACGGCGGCTACGTGCTGGTCGGCCTGCGCCGGCCAGCGCCCACGCTGTTTGCCGGCGTGGCCTGGAGTACCGGCCAGGTGATGGCACAAACCCGCCAGCGCGCCGCAGCGGCCGGCCTGCGGCTGGTTGAATTGCCGGCGCTGGCCGACATCGACCTGCCGGCCGATCTGGTGCACGTGCAGCATTTGCCGCCAAGCCAGTCATGGATGCAGCCACCCATGCAGCCACCGCCGCAGCCGAAGCCGGCCCACTCCCCGGCATGAGGCGGCTGCTGCTGATTGGCGCCGGCCATGCCCATGCCCAGGTGCTGCGCGACTGGGTAGACCAGCCCGTGCCCGGGGTCGAGCTGGTGCTGGTCTCGCCGGCCGCGCTGGCGCCGTATTCGGGCATGGTGCCGGGCTGGCTGGCCGGCACTTACTCGTTCGACGACATCTGCATCAACGTCCAGGCGCTGGCCGCAGCGGCCGGCGCGCGCTGGGTGCCCGACGAGCTGGCCAGTCTGGATGCCGGGCGCCGCAGCGTCACGCTGGTCTCGGGTGCGGTGCTGGGCTTTGATCTGCTGTCGCTGAACGTCGGCTCCACGCTCACGCCGCCGGCCAGCGCGGCGCCCGGCGCGGCAGAACTTGCCGGCAGCGGCGGCGCGGCGATGTTGTCGTTGCGCCCGCTCGGCCGGCTGCACGCGGCTTGGGATTTGCAACTGGCGGCCATCACCGCGCAAACCAGTGACACGCCGTTCACCGTCACCGCCGTCGGCGGCGGTGCGGCCGGGTTCGAGTGCCTGCTGGCGGTGCTGGCCCGGCTGCGTGGGCTGTGGCCCGGCCGGCCGGTGCACGGCGTGCTGGTCAGCCGGGCCAGCCGCCTGCTGCCCGGCCTGGCGCCCGGCGCAGTGCGGGCGGCGGGCCAGGCACTGGCGCAGGCCGGCGTGCGCCTGCAACTGGCCACCGACTGGCGCCAGGCCCTGCACGGCCGCAGCGGACCGGCGCACGACCCGGCGCTCAGCCTGTCGGACAGCCCGGCGCTCAGCTCAGCGATCAACTCGGCGCTCAGCCTGGTGGACAGCCCGGCGCTCAACCCGGCGATCAACCCGGCGATCAACCCCCATCACGGCCTGGTCTTGTGGGCCACCGGCGCCGAGGCCCACGCCTGGCAGCGTTGCCCCGCCCGGCGTGGTGGCCTGGCCGTCAGCGAGGCCGGCTTCATCCGGGTGGACCGCCAGCTTCGGTCGGTCTCGCACCCTGCCGTCTACGCCGTGGGCGATTGCGCCCAGTGGGCGCCGCCGCTGCCCAAGGCCGGCGTGTTTGCGGTGCGCATGGGCCCGGTGCTGTCGCACAACCTGCGCGCCGCGCTGGGCGGCGGCGGCACGGCAGGTGACTACCAGCCGCAGCGCCGGTTTCTGGCCCTGCTGGCCACTGGCGACGGCCGGGCCATCGGCGCGTGGGGTGGCTGGTCGGCCCAGGGCCGCTGGCTGTGGCGCTGCAAAGACCACATCGACCGCCAGTTCTTGCGTGGTTTTGCGGTGGCCGCGCCGGGCGACGGGCCGGGCCCGCCGCGCCCGGCCCAGCCTGTCGTTCAACCTGTCACCCAATCCCCCACCCCACCCCCGGCCCGACCTGCCACCCAGGCGCCGGCTCAAACGTCGAACCGCACGCCCTGCGCCAGCGGCAGCGCGCCTGAGTAGTTGATGGTGTTGGTGGCCCGGCGCATGTAGTTCTTCCAGGCGTCCGAGCCCGATTCACGGCCGCCGCCGGTCTCTTTCTCGCCGCCAAACGCGCCACCGATCTCGGCGCCCGAGGTACCGATGTTGACGTTGGCGATGCCGCAATCCGAGCCGGTGGCCGACAAAAACGCCTCGGCCTCACGCAGATCATTGGTGAAGATGGCCGACGACAAACCCTGCGGCACGGCGTTGTGCAGCGTGATCGCCTCGTCCAGCGTGTCGTAGCGCAGCAGGTACAGGATGGGCGCAAAGGTCTCGTGGCAGACCACTGCGGTCTGCCCCGGCATCGTCACCAGCGCCGGGCTGGCATACCAGGCGCTGCTGGCCGCCGCGTCGGCATCCCCGATGGCAGGCAGCACGGCCACCCGCTCACCGCCCGTCACCTGGCCGCCCTGGTCAGCCGCCTGGCTGAGCGCGGCCTGCATGGCCAGCCAGGCCGCCTCGTCCACCAGCGGGCCCACCAGCACGCCCGGTGTGCGTGGATCACCCACGGCCAGGCTGGCGCGGGCGCGCTCCAGCCGCGCGGCCAGCGCGTCGTGGATGCTGCTGTGCGCAATCACCCGGCGGGTGGACGTGCAGCGCTGCCCGGCAGTGCCGTAGGCGCCAAACAGGATGGCGCGCAGCGCCAGATCCAGATCGGCACTGGGCGCCACGACGATGGCGTTGTTGCCGCCCAGCTCCAGCAGGCAACGGCCAAAGCGCGCCGCCACCCGGGGCGCCACGGCCCGGCCCATGCGGGTCGATCCGGTGGCTGAGAGCAGCGCCACCCGCGGGTCGTCGGCCAGCACCTGGCCCACCGCCGCCGTGCCGTTCACCACCCGGCTCAAAAACGCCGGTGCCGCTGCGCCGTCCTGCGCAAACCGCAGCAGCGCCTGGTCAAACAGCGCCTGGCAGGCGAGTGCGGTGAGCGGGGTTTTTTCACTCGGCTTCCACAGCACCGCATTGCCGCAGACCAGCGCCAGCGTGGCGTTCCAGGCCCACACCGCGACCGGGAAGTTGAAGGCGCTGATGACGCCCACCACGCCCAGCGGGTGCCACTGCTCCATCATGCGGTGGCCGGGCCGCTCACTGGCCATCGTCAGGCCGTGCAATTGGCGCGACAGGCCCACCGCAAAGTCGCAGATGTCGATCATCTCCTGCACCTCACCCGCGCCCTCACTCGTCACCTTGCCGGCCTCCAGCGTGACGAGTGCGGCCAACGTGGCCTTGTGCCGGCGCAGGCCGTCGCCCAGCATCCGCACCAGCTCACCGCGCCGGGGCGCGGGCACGCTGCGCCAGGCCAAAAACGCCGCCTGCGCCTGGCCGATGGCCGCGCCCATCTCGGCCGGCGTGGCAGCCTGCACCGCGCCGGTGGCCTGGCCGGTGATCGGTGAGCGGGCCAGCAGCGCGCCGCCGGTGAAAGCGGCCTCCGCCACGCCCAGGGTGGTGAGCAGTTGCCGGGCGGTGGCCAGAGTGGGGGGTGATGCGATGCGGGTCATGGGGTGGCTCCGGTTCAGCCGATGGATTCAACCTGGCGCGACTGCTGGTAGGCGCTGCCAAAGCGGTTGGCCAAAAAAGCCGGCAAGGCCACCTGCTCTTGGCGGATAAAGCCGCTGGCCGGCAGCGCGCCGTCGCGGAACAAATCAACCGCCGCGCAAAGGCCGGCGGCGGTGGTGATCTGGATGGCCGAGAGCGGCGCCGTCTCACTGCGGTCGGCAAATATCTTGCGGGCAAACACCTCTTGCAGCAACTGGCCACCGCGCAGGCCGCTGACGGTGACAAACACCAGCACGACATCCTGCATCGTGCCGGGCACACTTTTGCGCAGGATGTTTTTCAGCGTCTCGGGCTCGTCCTTCAATTGCAGGTCTTCCAGCAGCATGCGCATCAGTGCGTTGTGGCCCGGGTAGCGCACGCTTTTGTAGTCGAGTGTGCGCACCCGGCCGGCCAGCGTGTCACACAGCGTGCCCAGCCCGCCCGAGGTGTTGAAGGCTTCGTACTCGGTGCCGTCGAGTGAGAAGTGTTCCAGCCCTTCGAGCGCCAGCACCTCGATGTTCTGGCCGTCACGGATGGCCTCGCAGGGGTGGCAATACTCGTTGATCAAGCCGTCCACGCTCCAGGTCAGGTTGTATTTGAGCGCGTTGGTGGGGAAGGCCGGCAGCGCGCCCACCCGCATCTTGACGTCGTGCAAGGTATCAAAGCGCTGCGCCAGGTGGTGCGCCACGATGCCGATGAAGCCCGGCGCCAGCCCGCACTGCGGCATGAAGGCGGTGGCCGCGCCCTGCGCCAGGGCCTGGATGGCGCGGGTGGCCGCCACATCCTCGGTCAGATCAAAGTAGTGGCAGCCGGCCGCGCGCGCCACGGTGGCGGTGGCCACGGCCAGGTGGTAAGGCAGGGCGTTGACCAGCGCATCGAACCCGCCTTGGGCCTGCAACACCGCCAGCAGCGACGGGCCGTGCTCGGTGTCTGCGACGCAGGTGCGCACGCCGCGCCCGCCGACACGGGCCAGCGCGGCGGGGTTTTTGTCGAACACGGTGACTTGGTAGTCACCGCTGTCGCCCAGCAGCCGGGCGATGGTCTGGCCGATGTGGCCGGCACCCAACAGGGCCACGCGAGAGAGGGTTGGCATGCCGGGCTCCTGGGCGGTGAATGAAAAAAGCGTTACGGATGCAGCGCCTTCGATGAGTGTGCCGGCAATTTGCCGGCACGGGCCGGCGCGGGCTCAGAACTCGTGGCGCAAGGTCGGCTGCACGGCCCACTGGCTTTCGCCCCTGGCCTGGCGGGTGCTCAGGTCTTCGGTGCTGGCCAGCGTGGCGTAGACCTATTTGCCGGCACTGGCCAGCCCCTTGTAGACCACAAAATCGCGGGTGGTGGCGCCGCCCTCGCCGGTCAGGCCGTTGAAACCCACCTCGTCGGTGCGGCCCCATTTTTTGTTCAGCAGGTTGCCCACGTTGGCGCCTGCCGGTGGCAAGTTATCGGCCAGTGCAGCCAGCGTCAGCGGGCCGGCTTGGGCCGACGGGCGCCCGCTGTCATTGCCGGGCCGGGGCCAGCCCTTCGGCCCGGGCCCAATCAAGCAGGGTTTGCCGGGCGGCAGCGCGGGTGGCGGGGCCCAGAAACGACGCGGCGGCCGCGTCCAGCCCCATCTGCAGCAGATCGGCCCAGCCGAAACCGGCTTGCACCAGCCCCGCAGCCTCGCCGCTGTGCGTGATGCGCGACATCAACGGGTTGTCGGTGTGGAACGACAGGCTCAACCCGGCCCGCCACAGCGCGTGGATCGGGTGCAGCGCCAGCGATGCGGCAGCGCCGGTGTGCAGGTTGCTGGTGGGGCAGATTTCAAGGTGGATATTGCGGGCGCGCAACTCGGCCACGGCGTCGGCCGCGCCGGTATCGGTCAGCAGGTCAGCCAGCCGCACGCCGTGGCCCACGCGCTGCGCGCCCAATCGGGCGGCCTCCAGCACGCGCAGGCCATCGTCGGCCTCACCGGCATGCAGCGTCAGGCCCAGGCCGGCGCCGCGCAGCCGCGCCAGCAAGCCGGCGTGGCGGGTGGCGGGCCAGCCAGCCTCGGGCCCGGCCAGATCAAACCCCACCACCCGAGGCTGGCCGGGCTGCGCCGGCTGGCGGTGGAAGTGCAGCGCCAGATCGGCGGCGCGGCCGATCTGCGCGTCGCTCTCGTGGCGCATCGCGCAGACGATCAGCCCGCTGGGCAGCGCACTTTGCGACAGCCCGTGCAGCAGCGCTTCTACCGCCGCAGCACCGGCCACGCCGTGGGCCTCGAACAGCAGCGGCGCGATGCGGAACTCGGCCAGCACGCAGCCGTCGGCCAGCGCGTCTTCGGCGGCCTCGAAGGCCACCCGCGCCAGCGCAGCGGGCGTGGCCATCGCCGCCACCGTCAGCGCAAAGCCGCGCAGGTACTCCTCCAGTGAGCCGGCGTGGGCCCGGGCATCAAACCAGGCGGCCAGCGCGGCTTCATCGTCGGCCGGCGGCGTGATGCCGCGCGCTTGCAGCAGCGCCAGCAAGGTGGCCACCCGCAGGCCGCCGTCCAGGTGCTCATGCAGCAGCACTTTGGGCAGGCGCCGGGCCTGGCGCAGCAGGTGGGGCGGCATGGCCGGCGGCAGATCGGTGCGTGGGTCAGCGGACGGGCCAGCAGAGGGCCCAGCAGACGGGCCAGCGGACGGG
>JANMKO010000351.1:0-6357 GCA_031372085.1 Betaproteobacteria bacterium | reverse complement strand
GGCGGTGGGCTGCCGGCGGGCTGGGCCGGCGCCGGCAGCTGCCGCCGGCCCAGCCCGCCGGGCGCGATGGGATCGCGCCAGAACAGCAAAAACGCCTGGTCGAACAGCGCGCGGTGCTCGATGCGGTCAATCAGGCAGGCCGCCAGCACGGCCTGGAAATCAGGCTTCGATGCCAGGCCGGCCACTTGCAGCGCGGCCAGCGCGGTGTGCACCCGGTCGCTGCCCACCGGCATGCCGGCGCCGCGCAGCAGCCGGGCAAAGTGCAGCACGTTCTCAGCCAGATGGCCCGGCGCGGTGGCGGCCGTCAGCATGGCTCGGCTTGCCTTGTGGCCGCCGGCAAGGCCGGGTCGGCCTGGGCCAGGGTGGGCCAGCGGCCGGCGCTGCGGCCGGCCGCAGCGGCCGTGTCGCGCCCACAGCGGTACGGCAGTGGCGGTTTCAGGCTGTGCACCGCGTCTCAACCGGTGGGCAGGTCGGCCGGCACCGGGACCGGCACGGGCGCCGGGCGCACTGCGGGCAGGTCGGCCGGTACCGGCGCCGGCACCGGCACGGGCACCGGCGCCGGGTGCACTGCGGGCAGGGCGTCGTCTACGCGCAGGGCGGCAAAGCCGGCGTCGCTGTCGGCCAGCAGCGCCAGCCGGGCTTGCAGGCCGGCCAGCGTGGCCAGGGTTTGGCCATGGGCGGCCAGCCAGCCCCGGGCCAGCGGGGGCGGCAGCCACAGCCGCCGCGCCAGCCGGTGGGCCAGCGCGTCGTGCGCGGCTTGCACGCTGGCGCTGGCGGCCCGGGCCTGGGCGTCAACGGCGGCCACCTGGGCCAGGCGGGCGGCCACATGCGTGGGGCTGAAGGCGCGGCGCCGCCGGGCTTCGAGCGCGGCCGGCCGCAGGCGGTGCAGGTCGCTGTCGCCCACCCTGCCCACCATGCCCACCACGCCCGCCGTGCCCGCCGTGCCCGCCGTGCCGGCAGCCGCGCTGCTTTGGCCGCCGCCAAGGGCGCGCGCCAGGGCCAGCTTGCCGGCGCTGTCGTCCAGCGCGTCGCCGCCGGCCAGGTCGCCGTCGGCCGGCAGGCGCTGCTCCAGGTCAAGCTGTTTCTCGAAGGCGGCAACGGCGGCGTGCAGCCAGGGCAGTGGCTGGGCCACCGCCTGCACCCACTGCTCGGTCACCCAGGCGCCCAGCACGGGCACGGTCTGGGCGTCGGCGCCCAGCACGTACGGCACCAGCCACAGGTCAAGTGCGTCCAGCGTGGCCCGGCCCTCGCTGGCGGCGGCACAGCGCATCAGCGCCACCAACTGGCGCCAGCGCCGGTCGGACACGGTCAAGCCCATCTGGCCGGCCACGCTACGCAGGGCCGTCAGCCCGGCCAGCGCCTCGTCGCCCAGCCGCACGGGGTGGCGCGCGCCCAGCAGGGGGGCGCGCGGGGCGGGGCTTTTGGGCGGGGCGGGGGGGGGTTGGGGGGGCGGTGGGGTGGGCGGTGGGGTGGGCGCCACGCGGCCGGCCCCGCCGGCACCGGGCGCTGCATCCGCCGCCGCGCTCGCCGCTGCATCCGCCGCGCCGTCCACCACGCCGTCCGCCGCGTCGTCCACCACGTCGTCCGCACCGTCGTCCGGCGCGTCGTCCGCACCGTCGTCCGCACCGTCGTCCGCCCCATCGCCCGCCGCATCGCCCAGGCGCAGCAGCGCGGCAAAGGCGTCTGCGCTGACCGGCGCCACCGGCACGCGCAGCAAGAACCGGTCGTGGAAGGCCGCCAGTGAGTCATCGGCCGGCGGCTCGTTGCTGGCACCCACCACGCTGATCAGCGGCGTGTGCAGCCGGCCGGCGCCGTTGTCGAACTCGCGCTCATTGAGCAGCGTGAGCAGGGCGTTGAGGATGGCCGAATTGGCCTTGAACACCTCGTCCAGAAAGGCGATGCCGGCGGTGGGCAGGTAGCCGTCGATCAGGCGCTCGTAGCGGTCGTCCTCCAGCGCTTTGAGCGACAGCGGGCCGAACAGCTCTTCGGGGGTGGAGAAGCGCGTCAGCAGGCGCTCAAAGTAGCGCGCGCCGTCAAACACCCGGTGCAGGCGCCGCGCCAGCTCACTCTTGGCGGTGCCGGGCGGGCCGATCAGCAGCACATGCTCACCGGCCAGCGCGGCCAGCAGCAGCAGCCGGGCGGCCGTGTCGCGCTCCAGCAGGCCATGGCTCAGGGCCCGCAGATGCGCTTGCAGGCGGGCTTGCAGATCGGCCTGATCAAGGCTTGGCAACGGCGCCCGGTGGGGCAGCGGCGGGGTGGCGGCGGGCAGCATGGCGCCCGATTGTGGCGGGCCCGGCGCGGCCCGGTGGGGCCCGGCGCGGATCAGCGGTGCGGCGTGGTGTCGCTGCGCCCGGCCAGGCGCAGCGTGCTGCGGCGGGCCAGCTTGGCCTGGTACATCGCGGCGTCGGCGCTGCGCAGCAGGGCGGCGGCGTCCAGGCCCGACCCGGGGTAGTGCGCCACGCCGATGCTGGCGCCCACCTGCAAATCGTGCGCGCCCACGCGCATCGGCTCGGCCAGGCACAGCAGCAGCTTGTCGGCCACCAGCAGGCAATCCTGGGCGTTGGCCAGCGTGCTGAGCAGCACCACAAATTCGTCCCCGCCCAGGCGGGCCGCCAGGTCGGACGAGCGCAGCCCCAGCTGCAGCCGGCGCGCCACCTCGCACAGCACCTGGTCGCCCACGGCGTGGCCGTGCTGGTCGTTGATGGGTTTGAAGCGGTCCAGGTCGATGAACAGCAGGGCCAGCGGCGCGCCGTTGCGTTGCGCCAGGTGGATGGCTTGCTGCAGTTGATCCTCCAGCTTGGTGCGGTTGGGCAGCCCGGTCAGGCCGTCGTGGTAGGCCAGGTGCGACAGCTGATCGGCCAGGCGTTGCCGCTCGGTGATGTCGCAGACGATGGCCAGGTAGCCGTTGATGGCGCCCGCGCCGTCGTGCAGCGCCGACAGCGTGACGGCCACCGGCACCCGGCTGCCGTCACGGCGCCGGCAGTGCAGGCAACGCTCGATGCTGCGCTGGTGGCTGGGCGGCGCGGCGGCGGCGCCGCCGGGGCTGGCCCCACGGCAAGCACGCGAGGCGGCGGCCACCTGCTGGTGCTGGTCCAGCATGTGGCGCAGGGTGTCGAGGTCGGCGCCACTGAGAAAGCTGCCCAGCGTGCTGCGGCCCACCTCGTCGCCAGCGCGGCAATCCAGCAGCCGCTCGGCGGCCGGGTTCATGGCCTGCACCAGGCCGTGCGCGTCGGTGACGATGAGCGCAAACGCCGCATGCTCGAACACCGCCTCGCGCAGCGCGTTGGCGGCTTGCAGGGCCTGGGCACCGGCGTTGATGCGGTCTTGGGCGGCCTGGGCGTCGGTCAGGTCGCGCAGCAGGCCGACAAACTGGCGCTGGCCGTCCATCACCATCTGGCTGACGCGCAGCTCGATCGGGAACAGGGTGCCGTCGGCGCGCCGGGCTTGCAGCAGGCGCTGCGGCTCATCGGGCGGAGCGGGGCTGCCGGCCGGGTCGGCGTCAAGCGTGGCGGCCAGCGCCGCGGGTGCCGGGTCCAGCCAGTCGCTGTGGCGGGCGGCGCCGCCCAGCGGCATCAGCAGCGACAGGCTGTGGCCCTCCATCTGCGCTGCCGGGTGGCCAAAGATGCGCTGCGCGGCCTGGTTGACGCTCAACATATTGCCGTGGCGGTCGATCGTGATGATGGCGTCGGCGGTGCTGTTGAACACCGCGTGCAGGCGCTCGGCATTGGCGCGGGCCTGCGCGCTCATCGCCAGCGCCAGCCGCTGGATGCGCTGCTGCTGGCGCGACAGGCGGCCCGCCACCAGCGCCAGCAGCAACGTGAGGGCCAGCCCGCTGCCCAGCACCAGCAGCGGGAAGGCCGCCCAGGCGGGGTTGACAGGCTGGCGTGCCACCTCGACCGTCCAGGCACGCCCGGCCACCGCCAGGGTGTGGGTGCGGCGGTCTTCGGCGCGCGGCGGGCCGGCGTCGGGCTGGACCACGGCCGCAAAGCGCTGCCGCGTCACCAGCGTGGTGATCGCCGCGCTGGTGGGTGTTGCGGCGCTGGTGGGGGTTGCGGCGGGGTTTGCGGGTTGAGTGGCCGCCTGGGTTGCGGCTGGCGTGGCCGCCGGCGTTGCCGCCCGGGTGGTCTCGGCCGGGGCCCCGATCTTGACGGCCTCGGGCTGGCCGATCAGCCCCTGGTCGCTCACCGTCACCTGGTAGGGCGCCCGGCGTTGCAGGGGCAGGGTGTCGCGCAGCATCTCGTCCACCCGCAGCACGGCGCTCACCACGCCCACCAGCGCGGCCCGGCGCTGGGCCACCGTGGCTTGGGGCGCGCCCCGGCGGTATACCGGCAGCCGCACCACCACCCCGGGGCGCTTTTGCAGCAGCATCAGCGGTGCCGACGCTTGCGCCTGGCCGCTGTCGCGGGCCCGCGCCAGCACCTCACGCCGGATCGGCTCAGCGGCAATGTCGTAGCCAAACGTGATGTCGTTGCGGCCGGTCGGCTCGCTGAACTCGATCGGCAGGTAGTCCGGCCGCTGGCCCGGCGGGTGCACGGTGAACCCGGGGTAGCCCTCGGGCCGCAGCGTGCTGTCTTGCCGCACGCTGGCCTCGTAGTCAACCAGCTGCGCCTGGCTGACCAGGCGGGAAAAGTGCACCGCCTCCACCCCCGGAAAGCGCGCCGGCACCTGCAAGTCGTCAAACAGCCGGTGGAACTCGACGCGCGAGACATCGTCGCTGGCCCGGAACAAGGCTTGAAACCCGGCCAGCAGATCGAGCTGGTGCTGCACCCGCTGGTCGAGGTTCTCGAAGCTGAGCTGGCTGTAGCGGTCAAACTCGACATCGGCCTCGTGCGCCAGCACGTCGGCACTTTTTTGCCAGGCCCACAGGCTGGTGCCGGTGCCGATGGCCAGCAGCAGGCAGGCTGCGGCCCAGCGTGGCGCCCAGGCTCGGCGCAGCGCGGCGGTCGGGACGGGGCGGGCGGCAGGGTCGTTGGCGTCGGACGGCATGCGGGCAGCGGGCGGTGGTCGGGGCTCTGCCGGGTTTTCGGCCGGCATCGCGCCGGCTTGAACGCTGATTGGCGGCGCAGCGCGCCAGCGGCGTGCACGCCACAGCGCCAGCACGCCGCGCCGCGCCGCGCCGCGCTGCGGCACTGCACGGCACTGCACGGCACGGCACGGCGCTATGCACGACGTTGCCTATCGCGCCGGGCCGCCTCGAGACGGTCTCGCGCAGCAGCGCGTCGGAGTCGAGGATGGCCGTCAGCTCGTCGATCGTCGTCCGCAGACTGCCCTGCTCCGTCTCGAGCTCGATGCGCGAGAACTTGGTCAGCCGGCGCAGCGGCATGTCCAGGATGTAGGTGCCCTGGGTCTCGCTGAGGTCGAACACCGACACGCGCCGCTCGCGGGCCTGGGCCGCGTCGTCGCTCGTGCGGATCACCTGGATCACCTCGTCGACGTTGAGGATCGCGACGAGCAGCCCCTCGCCGAGGTGCAGGCGCTCCTCGGCGTTCCGGCGGCGGTAGAGACAGCGTCGGCGTACGACGTCCAAGCGGTGGGCGACGTAGACCTCCAGGAGGTCCTTGAGCCCCATCGTTCGTGGCTGCCCGTCGACCAGCGCGACGTTGTTGATGCCGAACGACTCCTCCAACGGGGTGAGCCGGTAGAGCTGCTCGAGGATGGCGTCGGGGTTGAACCCGTTCTTGATCTCGATGACCAGCCGCAGTCCCTGTTGCCGGTCGGTGTAGTCGTCGACGGCGGTGACGCCCTGCACCTTCTTGGCCCGGACCAGCTCCGCGATCTTCTCCTTCACCCGCTCCGGGCCCACACCCCACGGCAGCTCGGTCACAACGATGCCCTTGCGCCGCGGCGTGACGTTCTCGATCCGCGCCGTGGCCCGCGTGCGGAAGGCACCACGCCCGGACTCATAGGCGTCGCGGATGCCGTCGAGCCCCACGATCTTGCCGCCTGTGGGCAGGTCCGGCCCGGGCACGAACCGCATCAGGTCGTCGAGGGTCGCGCCAGGATGCGCGATCAGGTGGCGGGCGGCCGAGATCACCTCGACCAGGTTGTGCGGAGCCATGTTGGTCGCCATGCCGACCGCGATCCCGGCCGCCCCGTTGACCAGCAGGTTGGGGAACGCGGCGGGGAGCACCTCGGGCTGGAGCAGCTGGTCGTCGTAGTTGGGGATGAACTCGACGGTGTCCTCGTCGAGCCCGGTCGCCATGAGGATCGCGGCAGGGGCCAGCCGCGCCTCGGTGTACCGCGAGGCGGCCGGGCCGTCGTCGAGCGAGCCGAAGTTGCCGTGGCCGTCGATGAGCGGCAGGCGCATCGTGAACGGCTGGGCCATGCGCACCAGGGCGTCGTAGATCGCCGTGTCGC
>JANMKO010000349.1:0-3675 GCA_031372085.1 Betaproteobacteria bacterium | reverse complement strand
CAATCCGCTGGGCTGGGCGCTGGGCTTCAAGGAAATCACCGCGCCCACCAATGTGCGCACGATGATCGCCACCTTTTTGCCCGGCGTCGGCTTTGGCAACAAGGTGCCGCTGCTGATCCCCGATTTTGCCAGCCCGGCATTTGCGGCCGGCGCGATGGCTTTGCTGGGCGCCAATTTCAACAGCCTGGTTTTTGATTTTGTGATGCGGCAAAAGCTGCAAGGCCAGACCATCAATTTGTTTATTCTTGAGCAACTGCCCGTCATTACCCCGCAGCGCTTTGAGCAAACCATCGGCGGCGTGGTGATTGCGGATTTCATCCGCGAGCAAGTGCTGCACTTGACCTACACCGCGCACGACCTGGCGCCCTTCGCCCGCGATCTGGGCTGGGTGGACGCGTCGGGCCAGGTCAAACCACCGTTTGTCTGGCACGCCGAAGACCGCCGCCAACGGCTGGCCGCGCTCGACGGCTTGTTCTGCCATCTCTACGGCCTGAGCAACGACGACGCCGCCCATGTGCTTGCCAGCTTTGCCATCGTGCGTGAGCAAGACATCGCGGCGTTTGGCCGCTTTCGCACGCAAGACGATGTGCTGGCGCAACTGCGGGCGGTGCGCAGCGGGCGGTTGGTAGTGGGGGCTGGCCCCTGATTCGCAGGTGGGTTCATCAGGGCTGCCGTTGGTGACGCAACCACCGCCCACAGGGCACACTTGCAGCATCACCACGGCTTGAGACCACCATGACTGCCAAGATCGTTTCGTCTGACCCGGCGGTGCTGGGCGGCACCCCCGTTTTTCTGGGCACCCGTGTGCCGGTGGCGGTGCTGTTCGAGAACCTGGCGGACGGTATGACGCTCGACGAAATCATCGACGCGTATCCCTCACTGAGCCGCGAAGCCGCTCTGCTGGCGTTGCGGCAAGCCGAAGCGTTGCTGGAGCGCGAACAGGCTGCGGCCTGATGCGGGTATTGGTTGACGAGTGCCTGCCTCGGCAGCTTCGCCTGTGGTTGTTGGCGGCCCACCCCAGCTGGACCGTCTCGACCGTGAAAGACGCTGGCTGGACCGCGATGCAAAACGGTGTTTTGCTGAAGGCGGCCAATCAAGCCTTCGATGTGCTGGTGACGGCGGACAAAAACATGCACCACCAGCAAAACTTTGTCGGGCTGAGCATTTCGGTGCTGGTGTTCCCCACCAACCGGGCCAAACTCGTCAAGGCGGGTGTGCCTGCGCTGGTCCAATCGCTGCCGCGCGTGTTGCGCGGCGAGAAGGCGGTTATGGATTTGGCGCAGGCGCAGGATTGGCAAACCGCGCAGCTCGCCGAGGTGATTCTTGAGCACGGGGTCGCGCGGCACGTCTTCAGATCGTGATCCGGCGGGCCGCCTGACAGGCGCCGCTGGCTATACTGCGCCCCCCCCCCAGCGCCGATTTGATCCAGATTGCGGGCGCTTTAAAAATGCTGCTAAACGTGATGCCCGCACCCGGTGACCACGCTAAAGCAGCGGCACCGGGTTTTTTTTTGGGCAACGCAAGAACAATGGCCGCTATCGGGCACGTCACCCCACAAACCCTGCATTTCGCGGCGCCGCTGGCGCTGCGCAGCGGTGCGCAACTGGCCGGCTACGACCTGGTGTTTGAGACCTACGGCCAGCTCAACGCCGCGCGCAGCAATGCAGTGCTGGTGTGCCATGCGCTGAACGCCAGCCACCATGTGGCCGGCACCTATGCCGGCCAGGAGCGCAGTGAGGGCTGGTGGCACAACCTGATCGGCCCGGGCAAGCCGCTGGACACCGATGATTTTTTTGTCATCGGCGTCAACAACCTGGGCTCGTGCTTTGGCTCCACCGGGCCCACCCATGTCAACCCCGATCCCGCCAAACGCGGCCAGCCCTGGGGCGCTGATTTCCCGGTGATCACGGTAGAAGATTGGGTCGATTCGCAAGCCCGGCTGCTGGACGCCCTGGGCATCGACAAACTGGCCGCCGTGCTGGGTGGCAGCCTGGGCGGCATGCAGGCACTGAGCTGGACGCTGCGCCACCCGGCCCGGGTGGGCGCGTGCATCGCGGTGGCCACGGCGCCCAATCTGTCAGCGCAGAACATCGCCTTCAATGAGGTGGCGCGGCGCGCCATCATCACCGACCCGGATTTTCATGGCGGCCATTTTTATGCCCACGGTGTGCTGCCCAAACGCGGCCTGCGGGTGGCACGCATGATTGGCCACATCACGTATTTGAGCGATGACTCGATGGAGCAGAAATTCGGCCGTGAGTTGCGCGCCGCCGAGTTGGGTTATTCCACGCAAGATATCGAGTTTCAAATCGAGAGTTATTTGCGCCACCAGGGCGACAAGTTCAGTGAATACTTTGACGCCAACACCTATTTGCTGATCACCCGGGCGCTGGATTATTTTGACCCGGCCGCGCCGTTTGGCGGTGATTTGTCGGCGGCTTTTGCGGCGGCGCGTGGCAAGCGCTTTCTGGTCATCAGCTTCACCACCGATTGGCGGTTTTCACCGGCGCGCTCGCGTGAGCTGGTCAAGGCGCTGGTGGACAACCGCATCGACGTGAGTTATGCCGAGATTGCTGCGCCGCACGGCCATGACGCTTTTTTGCTCGACGACGCGCGCTACCACGGCCTGCTGCGCGCCACGTTTGAGCGCATTTCCACCGAGCTTGGCGCGCTGGCCGCGCCAGTGGCCGCAGTGGCGCGATGAGCGAGTCGGCCACCCTCACCGCCGAGCAAGCGCTGATCGCCGCACTGGTGCCGCCCGGCTCGCGCGTGCTCGATCTGGGTTGCGGCAACGGCGCGCTATTGGCGCATTTGCAACAAGTCCGGCAATGCACCGGCTACGGCGTGGAGATAGCCGACGACAACCTGCTGGCCTGCGCGCGGCGCGGTGTGAATGTGCTGCAGTTGAATCTGGAAGACGGCCTGGCGCTGTTCGAGGACCGCAGTTTTGATGTGGTGCTGCAACTGCAAACCCTGCAACACCTGCGCAATACCGAGAAAATGCTGCGCGAGACGGCGCGGGTGGGGCGCATCGGCGTTGTCAGCTTCCCCAATTTTGCGCACTGGCCCAACCGCTGGTCGGTGCTGCAGGGCCGCATGCCGGTGACGCGCGCGCTGCCCTACCAGTGGTATGACACGCCCAATATCCGCGTTGGCACGCTGACGGATTTTGAGGTGCTGGCGCGTCGCAACGGCCTGAACATCCTGGACAGCTTTGGCCTGCAGGCCGGCCGCACCGTGCGGCGCTGGCCCAACCTGATGGCCAGCGTGGCGGTGTTCAAGTTCGAGCGAAATTAGCGCGCTGGGGATGGGCAAAACGGCGCTCGCACGTCAACACTACGCTGCCTGACCACCCTGCCAACCCGCAACCGGAGATTTGAAAATGATCGGCTACGTCACCATCGGCACCAACGACCTGCCCCGCGCCATGGCGTTTTACGACGCTTTGCTGGCCCCGCTGGGCATTGCCCGCATCATGGATTTTGGCCGGGGCTACGCCTGGGGCACGGCGCTGGACAAACCGGCGCTGGGCGTGATGATCCCGTTTGATGCGCAGCCCGCCACGCCCGGCAACGGCACCATGCCGGCCATCGTGGTGGACAGCCAAGCCAAAGTGGACGCCACCCACGCGCTGGCGCTCAAGCTGGGCGGCACCGACGAGGGCCCGGCCGGGCC
>JANMKO010000342.1:0-1502 GCA_031372085.1 Betaproteobacteria bacterium | reverse complement strand
TCACCCACGCCCGGCCGCAGCAGCCGGCGCAGGCTGCGGAACATCTCCACATACGCCGCAAACACCGGCCCGGCCTGCGGCTGGGGCAGCGCCCGCATGTCGCCAAAAAAAATCAGTGCGGGCCGGCGTTGCTCGGCCACGTCGGCCATCAGCGCGACAAAGCCGTGCACAAAAGCGCCCAGCCGGTCGGCCAGCGTGGCGGCGTGCGCAGCCTGGTGGATCACCTGGGTGATGGCGTCGATGCTGCGCGCCAGGCAGGCGCAGACCAGGTCTTCTTTTTTGCGGTGGTAGTACGTCAGGCTGTTGGTGGCCAGGCCCACGCTGGCCGCCACCTCGGCCAGCGTGCCGGCCTTGATGCCCCGGCGGTTGAACAGCCGCGCCGCGCCGTCCAGGATCAGCTCGCGCTTCTCGGCAAAGCGCAGCGTGGCTTGCGGGGCCAACGGGGCAGACATCAGGCGGCGGGCACCAGGCCGGCCAGCAGCGCGGCCAGGCCCTGCGGCTGGTCCACCATCAGGTGGTGGTCGGCGTCGGGCAGCGCCAGCAGCCGGGTGCCGGGCGGGGCCAGGGCCAGCGCGCGGTCCATCATCTCGGCCGTGATCAGCCGCGACCGGCCGCCGCGCACCATCACCAGCGGGCAGCGCGCCTGCGTCAGATCGGCGTACGGCCGGCCAAACTCAAAATGGCGGAACAAGTAGGGGTCGAAGCACCACACCCAGCCGGGCTGGCCGTCGGGCCCGGCCACCGGCTTGAGGCCCCGCCGGGCGATCACATCGGCAATGCACGGCAGCGCGCAGCCCTGCGCCGGCAAGAAGCGAAAGCGCAGCAGGGCGTCAGCCGGGCTGGGGTAGACGCGGGACGAGCGCAGGGGGTTGGCGCGCCGGGCGCGCCGGGCGTCCATGCCGGGCGGCGGGCGCAAGGGCGTGTCCATGATCACCGCCTGCGCCAGGCGATCACCAAACCGGGCGGCCGCGCTGATCAGCGCAAAGCCGCCAAACGAGTGCGCGGCAATGGTGGGCAGCACCGGCGCGGCAAACAGCCCCGTGGCCTGGCACACGGCCATCGCCTCGTCGGCCCATTGCGCCACGCTGTACTGGGTGCGCCAGCCCGAGCCGCCCATGCCGGAAAAGCTCATCGCCACCACGCGCCGGCCGGGCGCCAGCAGCGGGCCGATGAAGCTGTACCAGTCGGCATGCGCGCCGTTGCCGTGCAGCAGCAGCAGGCCGGGGTCACCGATGCGGCCCCAGGCCAAGGTTTCGATGGGCGTGCCCTGCACCGGCACGGCAGCCCGCTCGGGTGCGTGGGCGAGCGCCTGGGTGAACCAGGCGGGCGCATCGGGCACCCGGCCGCCAAATAGCGCCAGCGGCGGCGGGTAGATCGGCTCAGGGCGCGGCGGGGCGCTGGCGGTGGGCGTCGTCACGTCGTCATGTCGTCAGGTCAGCCCATTCAGCGGCGCGCGGCCAGCGCCAGGCTCAGCTCGTTGTGGCCTTGCGCGGCACCGCTGG
>JANMKO010000267.1:0-5058 GCA_031372085.1 Betaproteobacteria bacterium | reverse complement strand
GTGTCGGCCACCGAATCCGAGGTCTGGCTGCTCGATCTGGCCAGCGGCCAGCGCCACCGCGTCTTGCCGGGCGCGCCCGGCGCTGCCGGCGCTGTCGGCGCTGTCGGCGCTGTCGGCGCAGCCGGCGCAGCCAGCGCTGCGGCGGGCACGGCCGCCCACTATCCCGGCCCATTCAGCGCCGACGGCAAGACGCTGATGGTCGTCAGCGACCGGGCCGGTGAGTTCCGGTCGCTGATGGCGCTCGACCTGGCCAGCGGCGCATTGCGGCCGGCGCCGGCACCGCTGGCCTGGGATGTGGAGTCGGTTGAGCCCAGCGCCGACGCCAGCCTGCTGGCGCTGCAAGTCAATGTGGACGGCCGGGACGAGTTGCGCCTGGTCGACGGCCGCACGCTGGCCGCGCGCGCCGTGCCCGCGCTGCCGCCCGGCAGCCTGGGCCGCCTGCAATTTCGCCCGCAGGGCAGTGAGCTGGCCTTCAGCCTGGGCGGCGCCCAGGGCCCGGGCCAGATTCACACGCTGGACGTGGCCAGCGGCCGCACCGAGCCCTGGACCCGCCCGCGCCTGCACCCGGCGCTGGATGTGGGCAGCCTGACCGACCAGCAGATCGTGCGCTGGACCAGCTTTGACGGGCGCAGCATCTCGGGCCTGCTGAACCGCCCGCCGGCCCGCTTCACCGGCCGCCGGCCGGTGCTGGTCAACATCCACGGCGGGCCCGAGGCGCAGGCCAAGATCGGCTTTGCCGGGCGCAACAACCACCTGCTGCAAGACCTGGGCATCGCCATCCTGCAACCCAATGTGCGGGGGTCGAGCGGCTACGGCAAAACCTTTGTGGCGCTGGACGACGGCCGGCTGCGCGAGGACTCCGTCAAGGACATCGGCGCACTGCTGGATTGGATCGACGCGCAGCCCGACCTCGACCCGGCCCGGGTGGTGGTGGCCGGCGGCAGCTACGGCGGCTACATGAGCCTGGCCGTGGCCACCACCTACCCCCAGCGCATCGCCGGGGCGATTGACGTGGTGGGCATCTCCAACTTCGTCAGCTTTCTTGAAAATACCGAGAGCTACCGGCGTGATCTGCGCCGGGTGGAATACGGCGACGAGCGCGACCCGGCGCTGCGCGAGTGGATGCAGCGCATCTCACCGCTGGCCAATGCCGCGCGCATCACCCGGCCGCTGCTGGTGGTGCAGGGCAAAAACGACCCGCGCGTGCCCGTCACCGAGGCCGAGCAGATCGTTGCCCGGGTGCGCAGCAACGGCACGCCGGTGTGGTACATCCGCGCTGACAACGAGGGCCACGGCTTTGCCCGCAAAGAGAACGCCGACTACCAGTTTTATGCCACGGTGCTGTTTTTGCGGCAGGTGCTGGGCTTGGGGTCGGGTGAATGACCGGTCGCGGCTACGCCGCCAAAAACGGGTTTTCGATCCGCACGCCCCGGAAGGTGGCGCCGTGCTGCATGTCCTCACTCAGCAAGCGCTGACAGCCGCTGGCCGCTGCCGCCTGCACCACCAGCGCGTCGTAAAACGACAGGCTGTGCAGCAGATGCAGGTCCAGCGCACCGGCGATCAAATCGGCTGACGCCGGCACCACGTCAAACCGGCGGTAAAAATTAAGCCGGTCGCGGATCAACGCATGCGGCAGGCGCAGTTTGCGCAGCGCCACATTCACATACTCCTGCAACACCTGTGTGGACAGCACCGCCGAGCCGCTGGCGCGCAAGCCGGTGATCAGCTCAACCGCGCGCCGCTGTTTGGCAGGGTCGTCCGCCGCGTCGGCGTAGACCAGGATGTTGGTGTCGAGCAGGCTACGCACGGCGGTTGGCTTCGTCGCGGTCAAACTTCCAGCCGTTCAGGCGGCCGGGCGAGCTGAGCGCCGATTGCTCAAAGGCACGCAATTCGGCGCCCAGTTGCTGGCTGCCGGCGAGTTGCTCAAGATAGTCGCGCACCGCCTGGTTCAGGCTCTTGCCCATTGCCAGGGCGGCCTGGCGTGCCTGGTCGGCAATTCGTTCGTCGATGGACAGCGTGATATTCATGTCGGCCCCACAAAACAAGTGTGCACATATTATGTGCGATAGGGTGTCGATCGGGCGAAAAGTCGATCACGGGCCGGATTCAGCGCAGCCCCGGGCTGGCAAAAAATTGCAGCACCACCACGCCGGCCAAAATCATCGCGATGCCGATCAACGCCGGCCGGTCGAGACGCTGGCCAAAAAAATAGCGGCCCACCAAGGTGATCAACGCCACGCCCGAGCCCGACCAGATGGCGTACACCACACCCACCGGGATCGTCTCCAGCGTCAGCGACAGCAGGTAAAGCGCCAGCGAGAAGCACACCATCACCGTGACGGACGGCCACAGCCGCGTGAAGCCCTGGCTCATCTTGAGCGCCGAGGTGGCCACCACCTCGGCCACGATGGCCACCGCCAGCAGCAGCCAGTCCATCAGTCCACCACCGTTTTTGAGAACAGGTTGATCACCACCACCCCGCCGACGATCAGCCCCAGCCCCAGCAGCCCCACGGCGTCCAGCGTCTGGCCCAGAAACACCCAGGCCACCAGCGTGATCAGCGCGACGCCAACGCCCGACCAGATGGCATAAACCAGGCCGATGGGGATGCGCTTCATGCTCAGCGCCAGCAGGATGAAGGCGGTCTCGTAACAGACCACCACCACCACCGACGGCCAAAGCCGCGAAAACCCCTCGGTGGATTTGAGCAGCGAGGTGGCGGTGACTTCGGCCAGGATGGCCACCAGCAGCAAAGCCCATTTCATGGTGTGGTGTCCTTTGCATGGCGGCCGGCAGTCAGCCGGCCAGACACGGGTTCTCGACAGGCAAACCGCTCAGCCCCGAAAGTGGCAAGCCACCCAGTGCCCGTCACCCGCCAGCTTGAGCACCGGCGACTCTTGCTGGCACACCGGCTGGGCAATCGGGCAGCGGGTGTGGAAGTGGCAGCCCGACGGTGGGTGGATGGGGCTGGGCACGTCGCCTTGCAGCAGCACCCGGCGGCGCTTGACCTTCGGGTCGGGGATGGGCACGGCCGACAGCAGCGCCTCGGTGTACGGGTGCAGCGGCCGGGTGTACAGGTCTTGGGCCGCAGCCAGCTCAACGATGCGGCCCAGGTACATCACCGCCACCCGGTTGCTGATGTGCTCGACCACGCTCAAATCATGGGCGATGAAGATGTAGGTCAGGTGGTGCTTGGCTTGCAGGTCTTCCAGCAGGTTGATCACCTGGGCCTGGATCGACACGTCCAGCGCTGAGACCGCCTCGTCACAGACGATCACCCTGGGGTTGAGGGCCAGCGCCCGGGCAATACCCACCCGCTGGCGCGGGCCGCCCGAGAACTCATGCGGGTAGCGCTGCAAATGGTCGGCGCTCAGGCCCACGGTCTCCAGCAAGTCGACGATGCGGTCGGTGTATTCGCGTGCGGTCTTGGTGAGTTGGTGGATCGTCAGCGCCTCACCGATGATGGCCGCCACCGTCAAGCGCGGGTTGAGTGAGGCGTACGGGTCTTGAAAAATGATCTGCATGTGGCGCGCCATCGCCCGCAGCGCATGGGGCGGCAGCGCGCTGACGTTGACGCCGTCAAACCACACCTCACCCGAGGTGGGCTCAATCAGCCGCAGGATGCAGCGGCCGGTGGTGGATTTGCCGCAGCCTGATTCACCCACCACGCCCAGGGTTTCACCGGCGGCCAGATCAAAGCTGACGCCGTCCACCGCATGCACTTTGTCCACCACCCTGCCCAGCAAGCCACCCTTGATCGGGAAGTGTTTGACCAGGTTTTTGACCTGTAGCAGTGGGCCGGTCATAGCGCCACATCCAGGATGCAGGCCACCCGGTGCCCCGCCGCCACGGCGCGCAGCGGCGGTGTAGCCACCGTGCAGTCGGGTATTGCATGTTTGCAGCGTGCCGCAAACCGGCAGCCGGGGCCGGGCGCGATCAACTTGGGCACGGTGCCGGCAATCGTCTCCAGCCGCACCCGGTGCCCTTTTGCCGACGCCGCCGTGTCGATGCGCGGGATCGACCGGATCAGGCCCTGGGTGTACGGGTGGCGCGGGTTGGCAAACAGCACTTCCACCGGGGCTTCTTCAACCACCTTGCCGGCATACATCACCACCACCCGCTGCGCCACCTCGGCCACCACGCCCATGGCATGGGTGATCAGCATCACGGCCATGCCAAATTCGGCTTTCAGCTCCCCCAGCAAATCCAGAATTTGCGCCTGGATCGTCACATCCAGCGCGGTGGTGGGCTCGTCAGCAATCAGCAGGGCCGGGCCGCAAGACAGCGCCATGGCAATCATCGCCCGCTGCCGCATGCCGCCCGAGAACTGGTGCGGGTAGTCATGCACCCGCCGCTCGGGCGTGGGGATGTGCACCCGCTTGAGCATCTGGATGGCCCGGTCGGTGGCGTCTTTTTTGCTCAGGCCCTCATGCAGCCGCAGCGCCTCACCGATCTGCTCACCAATCGTGTACACCGGGTTGAGTGAGGTCATCGGCTCTTGAAACACCACCGCAATCTGCTTCATGCGGATGCGGCGCATCTCATCGTCGGGCAGGGTGAGCAGGTCGCGGCCCTTCCACAGGATTCGCCCGCCGGCAAAGCGCCCGGGCGGCATCGGGATCAAACGCATTACCGACATCGCCATCACCGATTTGCCGCAGCCCGACTCTCCCACCACGCCCAAGGTTTCACCGGCATCGACCGACAGGTCTACCCCGTCCACCGCATGCAGCCAGCCGTCGTCGGTCTTGAAATGGGTTTTCAGGCCCTGGATTTCCAGCAGCGGCATCTTGCGGTTTTGCTCAGTTGGAATGGGTAGAAGAAACTGATCGCTTTGGTTCGGTGGTCGGTGGTCGGTGGTCGGTGGTCGGTGGTCGGTGGTCGGTGGTCGGTGGTCGGTGGTCGGTGGTCGGTGGTCGGTTTGAGGTGGTCAGTTTGAGGTACGTCGTCCCGTGAGCACCGGGGCGGGTTGCCGTGTTTTGCTACGTGTCCCCCGCCGCCAGCCGCAAGCGGCCGCCGGCTCCTCCTTTACCTCCGCAAAACACGGCAACCCACCCC
>JANMKO010000237.1:0-4215 GCA_031372085.1 Betaproteobacteria bacterium | reverse complement strand
CGGCCCTGGGCCTGGCCATCGGCATTCAAGAACCCGGTCAGCACGTCCACCGGCAGCCCGGCCGGCCGGCCGTCGGCAAACGGCACGTACACCACCTTGTAGCCACTGCGCGGCTTGCGGTTCCACGAGCCGTGCTCACCGATGAAGGCGCCACCGGCCAAAAACGGCGCCGGCAACGCGCTGCCCGCGGCAAAGGCCAGGCCCAGCGCGGCCACGTGCGCGCCCAGCGCGTAATCGGGCGCCACCGCGCGGGCCACCAGGTCGGGGCGGGGCGGGCTGACGCGCGCATCCACATTCGGGCCGTAGTAGCTGTACGGCCAGCCGTAAAACGCACCCGGTGTCACGCCGGTCAGGTAGTCGGGCACCAGGTCATGGCCCAGCTCGTCGCGCTCATTGACCACGGTCCAAAGCCGGCCCGTGCCAGGCTGCCAGGCCAGGCCGTTGGGGTTGCGCAGGCCGCTGGCGAACAGGGTTTTGTCGCCCGATTGGCGGTCGATCTGCCAGATGGCGGCGCGGCCGGCTTCGATGTCCAGGCCGTTTTCGGCCACATTGCTGTTCGATCCCACGGTGGCATACAGCCACCGCCCGTCGGCGCTGGCGATCAGGTTTTTGGTCCAATGGTGGTTGCGCGGGCCAGCCGGCAACTCGGTCAGCACGCTGCCGGCGCTGGTGATGCGGGTGCTGCCCGGGGTGTAGTCAAAGCGCAGCACCGCGTCGGTATTGGCCACGTACAGCTGATTGGCCACCAGCGCCATGCCAAACGGTGAGTTCAAGCCGTCGAGAAACACGCTGCGCTGCTCGGCCACGCCGTCGCCGTCGGCGTCGCGCAGCAGCAGGATTCGGTTGGCGCTGGGCACCCCCGCGCCCGCCCGGCCCATCACCAGGCCCATGATCCAGTTTTTGAGGCCGCGCTTCTCATCCGGCCGCGGCGGGGCGTTGGTCTCGGCCACCAACACGTCGCCGTTGGGCAGCACCGTCAGCCAGCGCGGATGGTTCAGGCCGCTGGCAAAGGCCTGCACCGCCAGGCCGGGTGCGGCCAGCGGCCGGGCGCCGCTGGGCCAGCCCACCGCCTTGGCGATGTGCACCGTGGGGATCAGCGTGTGGTTGACGGGCGGCAGCGCGGGGTTCGGCCCCACCCCGGCGGCCGCGTCGCCCAGCGGCGGCGCGGCACAAGCGGCCAGGCCGAGCAGGCTGGCCAGCCACACCGCGCTGCGGCACGGGGTGGGGGCCGTGGGTGCGGGGGTCGGCGTGGACATCAAGGTGCCAGGCCGCCTTGCTGGCGCAGCGTGGCGTACCACACCTGGTAGCCGGCGTCGCTGGGGTGCAGGCCGTCGGCGGCGTTCAACTCGGCCGCGCGTTGCACAAACGGGTCGTCGTCACGCGGGCGCAGCAGGCTGACATACACCGCACCGGTGCGCGCCGCCACGCGGCCGATGATGCGGTGCAGTTGCTCAGACCGGGCGCCCATCCACCAGGTGAGGGGCGGTGAGAAAAACGGTGCATGCCCCACATTGCCGGCCGGCATCAGCACCACCTGCCGGCCCTTGTGTCGCGCCAGCGCCACCGCTTGCTCCACATCGGCCTGCAGCGCTTGCTCGCCGGTCAGGCGGATCACGTCGTTGCCGCCGGCCAGGATCAGCACCAGGTCGTGGCCGGCGTCGGCGGTGTGCAGTTGGGCCACCACATCGGCAAAGCGGGCGCCGTTGGCGGCCAGGTTGTCGATGCGCCAGCGCGGGTGGTCGTGCCCGATCAGCCCGGCCAGGCTGGTTTGCGGCGCGCTGGCGCCGGTGCCCACCGCCGTGCTGTCGCCCACCACCAGCACGCGGCGCTCGGGCTGGGCCGGCCGGGCCTGGAACGGCGTGGCAGCCTGCGCCAACGCCGCCGAGGTGTGCAGCCGCCACGGCGCGCAGCCGGCCAGCAGCAGCGTGCTGGCGCCCAGCGCCAGCGCCAGTGCGTGTTGGGGCAGTGTCATGCGGTGGCCTCTTGCGGCGTGGGGGAGGTGGCCGATGTGGCTGTTGAGCCCACTGGCGGGGCGGGCGGCGCCACGCGCAGCGCGGGCGGCCCGGGCGGGGCTTGCCGGGCTTGCTGCAGCAGCGCTTGCACTGCGGCCATCTTGACCAGCACCGCGTTGGACAGCTGGAACGGGTAGCTGTCGCGCAGGCCCAGGCTGCGGTTCATGGCGTTGAGAAAGCGCGCCACCGGCAGCCACTGCTGCAGCACCAGATCACCGATGGGCACCTGGTTGACCTGGTCGGGCGCCATCGGCACGGCCGCCGCCGGGCCCGACAGCGTCAAGCCCCAGGCGGCGGCCACCTGCACCGCGTCTACCACCAGCAGGTAGTGGGCGCAGGTCTCGGCCCAGTCCTCCCACGGGTGGGCGCTGGCATACGGGCTGACGTGGTAAGCCTGCCAGTCGGCCGGTGGGCCGTTCTGGTAGTGGCGCTGCAGCGCGGCGGCGTAGTCGGCGCTCTCGTCGCCAAACACCTCACGCCAGCGCGCCTGTGCCGGCGTGCCGTCGATGCAGCGGTATTGCAGGTAGTGCGCGGTCTCATGGCGCAGGTGGCCCAGCAGGGTGCGCACAGGCTCGCCCATCGCGACCCGGGTGGTCTCGCGGTGCACGTCATCGCACTCGTCGATGTTGACGGTGATCACGCCGTCGTCGTGGCCGGTAAGCACCGGTCCGTCGCCTGGCAGCGGCGCCAGCAGCCGAAAGGCCAGGCCGGCGCTGCCATCTGCGCGCGGTTGCAGTGGCAAACCCAATGCCATCAGGGTGTACACCAGCCGGCGCTTGGCTTGCTCAAACACCCGCCAGCGGCCCAGGTTGCCGGGCTCGGCCAGCGACGGCAGCAGCTGGGTCAGCCGGCAACTGCGGCACAGCGCCAGCGTGTCGCCGACGTCGAGCAGCCAGTTGCACACGCCGTGCGCCAGCCGGTTGCCGCACGGTTGCAGCCACAGCCCGTCGTGGCTGCCGCAGGCCAGCCACGGGCCCGGCCCGGGTGGCAGTGATGCAAAAGCCACCAGCCGCAAGTCAGCTGGCAAAAACCCCAGCGTGGCGCCACAAGCGCCGCAGGCGGTGTTCTCGAAGTAAACCGTCTGGCCACACTGGCCGCAGGAAAAAGGCGTCATTTCGATGAAGGTCTGGCGGACTGGGTTGGATTGGGGCGGGTGCCGCAGTTCTGGGTGGTTTTAGGCCGGCCAACCCGCCGCCACGCGGCGGACAAAGCCAGCGCCAGCATCACATCCGATGCCACGCAGCTTGACTGCCAGCCGCTGGCGGGCCCGGCTGTAGGACGTTGCCGCCGCAGGGATGCGCGCTGGGCACCGGTGCGCGGCGCGGACGGATCAGCCGTGTGGGCGCCAGGTGCGCGGCGCCGAGGGATCAGCCGTGTGGGCGCGGTGTGGGCGCTGTCCCACACGGCTTGCCGCCAAGCACCGACAGCGGCCGACCCACGCGCTGCCTAGCATCAGCCCATGTCCGTCAATCAGCCACTCCGTCCGCCCGACGCCCGCGCGCCTGCCGCCGGCCGGCGTGCGTGGTGGCGCGCATGCGTTCTGGCTGCGCTGCTGTTGAGTGGCGGCGCGGCGGCAGCCGCCGGCCCGGGCGGCGTGACGGGTGGCTTCCCGGTGGTTGGCAGCCCGATGGGTGGCGGCCCGATGGGTGGCAACCCGATGGACGGCGCCGGCAGCGCCGTCACCACCCAGTCGATGGTCTGGACCGGTGGCTCGCGGTTGTCGCTGGGCCTGGGCATTGAGCAGCGTGCGGTGCCGTTGCTGCCCAGAATGCCCGGCAGCCTGGTCAACGGCGACGCCGGGCTGTTGATCGGCCTCGGCCTGGCCACCGGCAGTCGCACCCGCTTGACGTGGCAGACGCCGCTGCTGCGCGCGGACGGCGCCGATGCGGCCGGCGCGCCCCGGCAGATGCGCATGGGCCTGGTGTTCACCCTGCACGACCCGTACGCCGACCTGCGCAGGGGCCTGCTGACGCGAATCGAATTGAGTGGCCAGACCGCATTGGCATTGCGCTCGCGAGGCGGCAGGCTGGGCCTGACGCTGACGAGCCAATGGTGATCGAGGTGATGCCGATGAACCCCAGCCCGTTGCAACGATTGGCACGCTCGGTGCGCCGCGACCGTGCCAGCGCCAGCGACAGCGACAGCGCCGAGGCCGAGACATCGGCCCAGCCGTGGGCGCTGGCGCACGATCTGCCGCCGGCGC
>JANMKO010000234.1:0-2591 GCA_031372085.1 Betaproteobacteria bacterium | reverse complement strand
GCCGGCGGCAGCTGCGTGATGGTCAGCGTCAACTGGGTCGGCTTTGCCGGTGTCGAGCACCTGCGCCGCCATGCCCGGCTGCCGATCCACGGCCACCGCAACGGCTGGGGCGCCTTCACGCGCCACCCGGCGCTGGGCTTCTCATTTCAGGCCTACCAGAAGCTGTGGCGGCTGGCCGGCGTGGACCATCTGCACGTCAACGGCATCCGCAGCAAGTTCTGGGAGCCCGATGAGTCGGTGATCGAGTCGGCCCGCGCCTGCCTGGCGCCCTTTGCAGGCGTGGCGCCCGTGATGCCGGTGTTCTCGTCAGGCCAGTGGGCCGGCCAGGCACCCGACCTGTACGCGCAACTGCGCTCGACCGACCTGATGCACCTGGCCGGCGGCGGCATCATCGGCCACCCCGATGGCATCGTCGGCGGCGTTGCCAGCCTGCGTGAGGGCTGGGAAGCCGCCGTCGCCGGCACGCCGCTGGACGCCTACGCGCTGAACCGCCCGGCCTTGCGCCGTGCGCTGGCGCACTTCGGCAACCTGTGACGCCATGGCTGCGCCGTCATCCAGTCTCCGGCTCGTCTTCTACGGCGACGACTTCACCGGCGCCACCGACGCGCTGGAAGTGTTGGCCTTCGCCGGCCTGCGCTGTGCCTTGTTCCTGCAGGTGCCCAGCGCCCAGACGCTGCGCGAACTCGGCCCCTTCGACGCCATCGGCGTCGCCGGTGACAGCCGCGGCATGTCACCGTCGGAAATGGACCAAGCCCTGCCACCCGTGCTGGCCGCGATGGCCGCGCTGCCGACGCCGCTGGTGCACTACAAGGTCTGCTCCACCTTCGACAGCGCGCCCGCCATCGGCAGCATCGGCCGCGCGATGGACCTGGCGCGCGCGGCATTTGGCAACGGCGCGATGCCCATCGTGGCCGGCACGCCCGCGCTCGGGCGCTACTGCCTGTTCGGCAACCTGTACGCGCGGTCAGGCACCGACGGCTTGGTGCACCGGCTCGACCGCCACCCGATCATGAGCGTGCACCCGGTCACGCCCATGCACGAGGCTGACCTGGCGCGCCACCTGTCTGCACAGACCACGCAGCGCATCGCCAAGTTCACCTGGCCGCACTTCGACGCCGGCCGTGCGGCGATGGACGCCGAGCTCGCGCGGCTGGCCACCGACGAGCACGGCGCCATCCTCTTCGACGGCGCCACGCCGGCGCACTTGACCGAGGTCGGCCGCCTGCTCGACAACCTGGCGAATGGGCCGATCGGCCAGCATGGGCGAAAGGGCCAGAACGGGCAAAACCGGCCGCTGTTCTGCGTCGGCTCGTCGGGGCTTGAATACGCGCTGACGCAATGGTGGCGCGAGCGTGGTGCGCTGCAGGCCACCGCCACCGCCGAGCTCGATGCTTTCGACGCCGTGCCGCAGTTGCTGGCCGTCTCAGGCAGTGCATCGCCACTGAGCGCCTTGCAGATCGACGCCGCACTGGCCGCCGGCTTTGCCGACCTGCCGGTGGACGCCGCCGCGCTGGTGGCCCAAAGCGGCTGGCAGGCCAGCCTGACCGCACTCACCGAGCGCACCTCCACGGCGCTGCGCCAGGGCCGCAGCGTGATGCTGCACACCGCGCGCGGCCCGCAAGACCCGCGCATCGCGGCCATGCTCAGCGCGCTGGTGGCGCACGGCGCCAGCCACGACCAGGCCAGGCACGCAGGCGGCCGGCTGCTCGGCCAGCGCCTGGGCCAGGTGGTCGATGCGGTGCTGCGCGCCGTGCCGCTGCGCCGCCTGGTGCTGTCGGGCGGCGACACCGCCAGCCAGATCACCCAGCGCCTGGCGCCCGATGCCTTGCTCATCGCTGCCCGCCTGGCGCCCGGCGCGCCGCTGTGCGGCCTGCTGTCGCACCAGCCGCACCTGCGCACGCTGCAGATCGCCCTGAAAGGCGGGCAGATGGGCCAGGCCGACTACTTCGTCACCGCGCTGCGGGGGCGCCCCAGAACATCCCAAAAAACCGGCTGAAAAACCGGCTGACGCTTCCCGATCACCCCACCCCACAACCGGAGACGACGATGTTTGAACTCACCCGCCGCAAGGCCCTGACCGGCAGCGCCGCCTTGATCGCCGCACCCGCGCTGATGCTGCCGCGCAGCGCCAGCGCGGCGCCCGAGTTCACTTACAAGTTTGGCACCAACGTGCCGGCCACGCACCCGCTGAATGTGCGTGCCATGGAGGCCAGCGAACGCATCCTGAAGGAGACCGGCGGCCAGGTGCAGATCAACGTCTTCCCGAACAACCAGCTTGGCAACGACTCGGACATGCTGTCGCAGTTGCGCGCCGGCGGGCTGGAGTTCTTCACCATCTCGGGCGTCAACGTGCTGTCGCAGCTGGTGCCGATCTCGTCAATGTGGGGCCTGGGCTTTGCCTGGGCCAACGACGACGCGGTGCACAGGGCGCTGGACGGCGAACTGGGCAGGTTCCTGCGCGGCCAGTTCCCCAAGGTCGGGCTGCTGGCGATGGACACCATCTGGAGTTCGGGCTTCCGCCAGGTCACCAACAGCGTGCGCCCGATCAACACGCCGGATGATTTGAAGGGCCTGAAGATGCGCGTGCCGGT
>JANMKO010000194.1:0-25260 GCA_031372085.1 Betaproteobacteria bacterium | reverse complement strand
GCAATGGCCTCGATGCACTGCAACGCCACGGCCGTGCGCAGCGTCACCTCCAGCACCTTGACGCCGCCGGCCAGCAGCGCTTCGGCCAGCGGCACCGCGTCTTGCACCCGATGCAGCACGATCACCGGGATCACGGGGCCGTGGCTGGCCAGGCTGAGGGGGTCGATCATCGGCGTCCTGAGAGTGTGGAGAAATGGCGTGGCACGGCGCAGCGGCTCAAAGCCAGGTGACGGCGCCCTCTTCGGCGCTGCGCACCGTGCGGCGCATGCCGCCAAACAGCTCACGCCCCAAATCGTGGGCGTTGATCTCGGCCTGGTCGGCTTGCAGCGTGGCGGGCGTGCGCGCGGCCCATTCAGCAGCGTCCACCAGCGCGGCCAGCGTGCCGGCCACCGCGTCGAGGCGGACCACGTCACCATCACGCAGCCGCGCCAGCGGCCCGCCGGCCAGCGCCTCGGGGCTGACGTGGATAGCGGCCGGCACCTTGCCCGACGCGCCGCTCATGCGGCCATCGGTGACCAGCGCAACCCGGTATCCCCTGCCCTGCAGCACCGCCAGCGGCGGCGTCAGCTTGTGCAACTCGGGCATGCCATTGGCCTGCGGGCCCTGGAAGCGCACCACCACCACCACGTCCCGGTCCAGCTCGCCGGCCTTGAAGGCCTGGTGCAGCGCGTCCTGGCCGTCAAAAACCCGGGCCGGGGCCTCGATCACGTGGCGGTCATCGGGCACGGCCGACACCTTGATCACCGCCCGGCCCAGATTGCCCACCAGCAGCTTGAGCCCGCCAGTGGCCGAGAACGGCGCAGCGGCCGGCCGCACGATGCTGCTGTCGCCGCTGGCCGCCGGCAACGGCGTCCAGACCACAGCGGCCGGCGGGTGGCCAGGCGCCGGCCCGTCGGCGCCTGGCGGCAAACCGGGCATGCCCGGTATTTGGCCGTAGGCGGCCAGACCGCCCGCAGCCACCGTCAGCACATCGCCGTGCAGCAGGCCGGCGTCCAGCAACTCACGCAGCACAAACCCGGGCCCACCGGCGGCCTGAAACTGGTTCACATCGGCGTCGCCATTGGGGTAGACCCGCGCCAGCAACGGCACGACGGCCGACAGATCGGCAAAATCGGTCCAGTCGATGGTGATGCCGGCCGACCGCGCCACCGCCACCCAGTGGATCAGGTGGTTGGTTGAGCCGCCGGTGGCCAGCAACGCCACCATCGCGTTGACGATCACGCGCTCGTCCACCAATTGCCCGATGGGGGTGTAGCGGGCACGGCGGGTGATGGCCAGCAGCATGCTCACCGCCTCGCGCGTCAGCGCCTCGCGCAAGTTGTCGTGCGGATGCACAAAGGCGGCACCCGGCACATGCAGGCCCATCGCTTCGAGCAGCATCTGGTTGCTGTTGGCCGTGCCGTAAAAAGTGCAGGTGCCGGGGCCGTGGTAAGCGGCCTGCTCGGCTTCAAGCAATTGATCGCGGCCAACCAGCCCCTGCGCAAACCGCTCTCGCACCTTGGATTTGGCGCCGTTCGACAAGCCGGTGGACATTGGCCCGGCCGGCACGAACACGCACGGCAGGTGGCCAAAATGCAGCGCGCCGATGAGCAGGCCGGGCACGATCTTGTCGCACACGCCCAGCAGCAGCGCGCCGTCAAACACATCGTGCGACAGCGCCACGGCGGTGGCCATGGCGATGGTGTCGCGTGAGAACAGCGACAACTCCATGCCCGGCAAACCTTGTGTGACGCCGTCGCACATCGCCGGCACGCCACCGGCCACCTGCACCGTGGCGCCGTGGCGGCCGGCCTCGTCGCGGATCAGCGCCGGGTAGCCCTCGTAGGGCTGGTGGGCCGACAGCATGTCGTTGTAGGCCGTCACCAGCGCCAGGTTGGGCGCCCGCTCGGCCACCACGCGCAGCCGCTGGTCACCCGGCAGGGCGGCAAACGCGTGCGCCACATTGGCGCAACCCATGCGCTGCGCACCGGGTGGGCGGTCCATCAGCCGCTGGATGCGGCCGAGGTAGGCCTGACGCTGCGGCGCGCTGCGCTGCTGGATGCGCTGGGTCAACGCGGCGAGGGGGTTTTTCATGCGGCTTTCCGGGCAAACATCAAGTAACTTATGTTTTGATTATTGAGTAACTTGGTTACATCGTCAATGCTTTTGCGGCGCCGTCTGGCATGCTCGGCATGATGACGCCCCCACCGGTTCGAGACAGCAGCGCGATGCTCGCTCAAGTGCACCAGCAATGGGGCGGCCAGTCTGACCTGTGGGTGTTTGGCTATGCCTCGCTGATCTGGCGCCCGGCGTTTGAGGCGGCCGAGCACCGCCCGGCATGGGTGCGCGGCTGGCACCGGGCGTTCAAGATGCGGTCGCGCGTGAACCGGGGCTCACCCGAGCAACCTGGCCTGGTGTTTGCGCTGGTCTCGGGCGGCATGTGTCGCGGCATGGTCTACCGCATCCCGCGCCAGCAAGCGGTGGACGAGCTGCCGCGCCTGTGGCACCGCGAGATGCCCAACGGCGTGTACGACCCGCGCTGGCTGCGCTGCCAGACGGCCACCGGCGAGGTGCTGGCGCTGGGCTTCACCCTCAGCCGGCGCAGCCCCAACTTCACCGGCCGGCTGGACGACAACGAGCTGCTGCACATCCTGCGCCACGCCCAGGGCCGCTACGGCAGCACGCTGGATTACCTGGTGCGCACCGCCGAGGCCCTGCGCCAGCACCGCATGTGCGACCGGGAGAGTGAGCGTCTGGTGGCGCTGGCCCAGCAGCAGGGGCTGGCCTGATCCCAGCGGGGCGCTGTGTCGGGCCTGCGGCGGATGGGGGCCACGGGATGACGGGGTGGGCCGGCGTCAGCGCACCGCCTGCAGGGCCGGCCTGTCGAGGCTGGCCGCCACCCGCATCGCCGCCAGATCGGCCTCGGTGTCCACATCGAACAGCACGCCCGGGTCGGCCAGCTCCAGGCCCAGCGACGGGTAGCGGGCGGTCACGCGCCGGGCGCCCTCGTCACCGCTGAGTTGCACCAGCTCCGAGAACAACTCGGCCGCAAACCCGACCGGGTGGCCCCGGCGCCCCAGGTGCTGGGCCACCACCACCGGTGACTGCGCCAGGCCCGCGGCCACCGCCACCAGCGTGGCCGGCTTGACCAGCGGCATGTCGCCCGGCAGCACCAGCCAGCCGCCGGCCTGGGGCCGCGCCGCCACGCCCGCCGCGATCGAGTAACCCATGCCCAGCCGCCCGGCCGCCGCACTGCCCACCTCGGGCAGCACCACCAGATCACGCCGCGCCACATAACGCGCTGCCTCGGCAGCCAGGCGGTCGGTGGTGACCACGATCACCGGCAGCCGGCTCTCGATGGCGCGCAAGATGGATTGGCCCAGCACGCTGGCCGACCCCAAGGGCTGGGCCAGCTTGTGCAGCGGCCCGGCAAAGCGGCTGCCCAGGCCAGCAGCCAGCACGACAACAACAGCTTGGGTTTTCATCACTCGATGCTCCGGGCGCCTTCGGAATGCCTCCCGGACGCCTCTAAGCAACAAGCATGCGGGCTTCGATGCCGGATCAACAGTCGGAACATCACCTAAGGCGTTTCACTGAGCATGCAGCGCCGGGCTGACATCGGGCTGGCCGGACCGGTGGCCGCGGCGCCGGCAAGGGCACAGGGCTGTGCCGCGCTGCAACGGCATACTTCGGCGATGGACAAGCGCATTGCCGATCTTCGCAAGAGTTATGAGCGTGCCGAGCTGGACGAATCGGCCGCCGCCAGCGTGCCACTGGCCCAGTTCGAGCACTGGTTGCAGCAGGCCATCAGCGCCGAAGTGCCCGAACCCAATGCCATGACGCTGGCCACCGTCAGCGCCGACGGCCGGCCGTCCACCCGCGTCGTGCTGATCAAGGCCGCGGATGCACAGGGCATCGTCTGGTACAGCAACTTCAACAGCCGCAAGGGCCAGGAGCTGGCGGGCAACCCGATGGCCGCGCTGCAATTTCACTGGGTCGAACTGGAGCGCGTGGTGCGCATCGAAGGCCGGGTGCAGCGGGTGGCCGATGCCGAGGCCGATGCCTATTACGCCTCGCGCCCGCTCGACTCACGCATCGGCGCCTGGGCCTCACCGCAAAGCCAGGTGATCGCGTCACGCGGCGTGCTGGTGGCGCAGGCCGCACGCTATGCGGTGCAATTTGCGTTGTCACCGCCGCGCCCACCGCATTGGGGTGGGTTTCGGCTGGTGCCCGACCGCTGGGAGTTCTGGCAGGGCCGCAAAAGCCGCCTGCATGACCGGCTGTGCTACCGGCTAAATGCCGGCCAGTGGGTGCGTGAGCGGCTGGCACCTTGAGCTTGGCGCAGGCCACGGCGTCGGCGCCGTGGCCTGGCTGATCGGGCCGGCAATGGGCTCAGCGGCGCAGGTGTCGGGCGAACGTCGCCTTGAACTTCTGCACCTTCGGCGCCACCACAAAAGCGCAGTAGCCCTGGCCGGGGTGGTTGGCAAAGTAGTGCTGGTGGTAAGCCTCGGCCGGCCAATAGTTGGTCTCTGCGGCCAGTTCGGTGACCACCCGGCCGCCCAGCGCCGCGTTCAGCTCGGCCACCACCTGGCGCGCTACCACCGCCTGGTCGGCGTTGTGCCAGTAAACGCCTGAGCGGTATTGGCTGCCCACGTCATTGCCCTGCCGGTTCAGCGTGGTCGGGTCGTGCACCACGAAGAAGATCTCCAGCACCTCGTGCAAGCTGATCAACTCGACATCGAAGCCAACCCGGACCACCTCGGCATGGCCGGTGCTGCCGTCACACACTTGCTCGTAGCTTGGGTCAAGCGTTTGCCCGTTGCAGTAACCCGACTGCACCGACAGCACGCCTTGAACCTGCTCGAACACCGCCTCGACGCACCAGAAACAACCGCCGCCCAGGGTGATGATGCTTTGCGCCATGCTGGCTCCTTGCTTGTCCGGTGGCGCATTCTCCGCGTCAGCGCGAAGGCAGGCGGGTGCAGGGCCAAGCCAGGGGTCTGATGCACAATCTTTGGCCCACTGCCGCCCGCCTGATACCGCAACGTTGTCGCCTGTGAACGAGACTTTTGCAGCCCTTGGTTTGTTGAACTGGAAGCCCATCATCGGCGCCCTGTTGCTGCCGCCCGTGCCGCTGCTGCTGCTGGTGGTGCTGGCCTGGCGGCTTGGCCAACGGCGCAGGCTGGCGGGTGGCTTGCTGTTGACGGTGGCACTGGCCGGTCTCTGGCTCAGCCACTGCCAGGCCACCGGCGCCTGGTTGGAGCGCCGGCTGATCGCCTGGCCCGCGTTGTCGGCCCAGCAGTTGGCCGATTTGCGGCGCAGCCTGGTGGGCCGCAACCCGGTGGTGCTGGTGCTGGGCGGCGGCACCCAGGCCCTGGCGCCAGAGTATGGGCAAGCCCATCTGGCGCCGGACGCGCTGGCGCGCCTGCACTTCGGGCTGTGGCTGGCCAGGCAAATTCAAGCGCCGGTGATGGTGTCGGGTGGCGCTGGCCACGCCCAGCCCAACGGGCCGGCCGAGGCCACGGTGGCGGCCGGCATCGCCGCACGCGACTACAACCGCCCGCTGCGCTGGCTGGAGACCGGCTCACGCGACACGCGCGAAAACGCCCGCCTCAGCCTGGCCCTGCTGCGCCCCGAAAACATCACCGACTTGTTGCTGGTGACGCATGGCTGGCACATGGCGCGGTCGATGCGCGCTTTTGAGCAAGAGGCCGCGCGCACCGGCTTCAAGGCCCGGCTGGTTGCCGCGCCGATGGGCCTGGCGGGCCCGCAGACGCAGCCCTTCCAGCAGTGGCTGCCGTCCGCCGACGGTTACCAGCGGGTGCAGCAGTCACTGCGTGAAATGCTGGGCCTGCTGGCGGGCGCCTAGCCACCGCCTGCGGGCGGGTTGCCGGCGCTGCGCGCGGCCCCGCGCAACGCTGGCCCACAAAGCGAAACCCCCCCAAACCTTGCGGCTTGGAGGGGCGGGTGGCCGATGACCACCATGTGGAGATCCAGAGATATGAAGTCTGGGGCCCCGTTTCATGCAGAGACTGCACGAAGTTTTGTGCCTTGCAAGAAGGCAAAACCAAGATACCGCATCGCGCCAAATTCGGCAAGCACAAACTGCTGCGGGCTTTGCAAAGTTGGCCCTCACCGCCCAGGCCAGGCAGGGGTCAGCTGCGCATCACCGCGTCGAACAACCCTTCAACGCGCCGGGTGATGTCGGCCGGCATCGATATCACGCGGCCCCACTCCCGGCGGGTCTCGCCCGGCCATTTGTGGGTGGCATCCAGCCCCATCTTGCCGCCCAGGCCGCTCACCGGCGACGCAAAATCCAGGTAATCGATGGGCGTCTGCGCCACCAGCGTGGTGTCGCGCACCGGGTCCATGCGGGTGGTGATGGCCCAGACCACGTCTTGCCAGTCGCGGATGTTGACATCGTCATCGGTGACCACGATGAACTTGGTGTACATGAACTGGCGCAAAAAACTCCACACGCCAAACATCAGCCGTTTGGCATGGCCGGGGTAGCTTTTTTTGATCGAGATGATCGCCAGCCGGTAGCTGCAGCCCTCGGGCGGCAGGTAGAAATCGACGATCTCCGGAAATTGCTTTTGCAGGATCGGCACAAACACTTCATTCAGCGCCACACCCAGCACCGCCGGCTCGTCGGGCGGCTTGCCGGTGTAGGTGGAGTGGTAGACCGGGTTGCGCCGGTGCGTCAGCCGGTTGAGGCGGAACACCGGAAACCAGTCTTGTTCGTTGTAGTAGCCGGTGTGGTCGCCGTACGGCCCCTCCAGCGCATGCAGATAACCGCCGATGGCCTTGACCGGCACCCCGTGCGCGCTGCGGCCCTCAAAACCCGGCTCGGCGGTGGGGATGTGGCCCTCCAGCACCACCTCGGCGGTGGCTGGCACCTGCAAAAACCGGCCGGCATCACCCACCGCGCAATCGACCAGCTCGGTGGCGCTGCCGCGCAGCAGGCCGGCAAACTGGTACTCCGACAGCGTGTCGGGCACGGGGGTGACAGCACCCAGCGTGGTGGCCGGATCGGCCCCCAGCGCCACCGCCATCGGAAACGGCTGGCCGGGGTTGGCACGGGCAAAATCCCGAAAATCCAACGCACCGCCCCGGTGCGCCAGCCAGCGCATGATCACCTCACGCGGGCCGATCACCTGCTGGCGGTAGATGCCGATGTTTTGCCGCAGGCGCGGGCTGGGGATCGCTTGCGGCCCGCGCGTGACCACCAGACCCCAGGTGATCAGCGGCGCGGCGTCACCGGGCCAGCAGGTCTGGATCGGCCAGCGGCCGAGATCGACCTCGTCACCCTCCAGCTGCACCTCGCGGCACGGCCCGTCGCGGCGCCGCACCGGCTTCATGGCCCACACGGCCTTGACCATCTGCACCAGCCGGCCAGCGTCTTTCAGGCCCTGCGGCGGCTCGGGCTCTTTCAGCCGGGCCAGCAAGTGGCCGATGTCGCGCAACTCAGACACGTCGGCCGCGCCCATGCCCAGTGCCACCCGGCGCGGCGTGCCAAACAAATTGGCCAATACCGGCACCGTGTGGCCGGTCGGGTGCGCAAACCACAGCGCGGGCCCGCCGGCGCGCAGTACGCGGTCGGCCAGGGCGGTCATTTCGAGATGGGGGGACACGGGCTCGGACACCCGCCGCAACTCACCGATGTGCTCAAGCTGGGCGGCAAAGTCACGCAGATCGCGGTATTTCATTCCAAAAATGCATCACAAATCAGATTGATATACTTGACGGTTATTTGCGAACTTCTTAAACTCTCGGTTGCCCTGAAATACAAGGGTTAACCCGCGCACCGCCTCTTGGGAAGGACTGGCGCCGCACCGTCTCTCCCCGCGCCCGTCACCATCGCTCTCAGCGGCTGGTATGGCCTGCGGTTCATTATCAGCGCCGTGGCAAATGCCGGTCCTGGCCTGGCCAGACCTCGCAGCCCGGCGCCCTGGAAAGGATTGACATGTCAGCGATTGCCAAGTTGCGCGCTGCCGGCCGCCTGTGCGCTGCCTCGACCCGGGTGTTTCTGCGCGATGTCGGCGCCGGCCTGTTGGACGTGAGCCACAACTCGCTGGCCCTGCTGGGGCTGTGCGTGGTGGCCGTGGTGCTGTTTGCCGGTGGCCGGGAAGAAATCCGCACGCTGGCCGAGCGCCACGCGCTGGATTGGCTGCTGGCGCGCCAGGAAGCCCGCGAGCCGGTGGCCGAGCCGGTACCAGAGCCCGAGCCCGATGCCGTGGCCCGCGCCACGGCGGCCGACCCCAAATCGCTGCCGCGCCAGCAGGCGGCCGTGGCGCAGTGGCTGGCCAAGCGCTACAAAGTGGCGCCCGAGCCGGTGAGCCGGCTGGTGTTGGAGGCCTGGTCTCTCGGCCACCGTCTGGGGCTGGATCCGACCTTGATCCTGGCGGTGATGGCGATTGAATCCGCCTTCAATCCGTTTGCGCAAAGCCCGGTGGGCGCCCAGGGCCTGATGCAGGTGATGACGCGGGTGCATGACGCCAAGTACGACGCCTTTGGCGGCATTCGGGCAGCGTTTGATCCGGTGGCCAATTTGCGGGTGGGCGTGCAGGTGCTCAAAGAATGCATTGCGCGCGCCGGCAGCCTGGAGGCCGGCCTGCGTTTTTATGTCGGCGCCGGCAATGTCAGCGAGGACGGCGGCTACGTGGGCAAGGTGCTGAACGAGCAAGGCCACCTGCGCCAGGTGGCCGAAGGCCGCCATGTGGCGGTGAATGCATCCAACAATGCAGCGCCCACGGCCCCGCCGACATCGCTGCCGGCCAAGGCGCCGCCTGCCGGCGCCAGCGCACCCGAAACCAACGCGCCCGAGACCAGCGAGCGCGTGGCCCTGCTGCGCTGACCGGCCGATCAGGTCCGCTACACTCGGCGCGCTTGCGCGACTGGCGATAGGGCATCACGGCCCGAGGTGGCTCACCACCGGGGAGCGCAAGACGGCCCTGCCGAGGGCGGCCCCACCGGCCGCACGCCCCGGCCGCCGCCGATCCAGCCGTTCGCCTGGGCAGCCCGTGGTCGGGTGCTGGTTGCTGCGGCAGCCGCCGGCCAGCGGGTCTCCACCTCTACCGGACTGCCCGCCATGTTTGACCGCACCCAATCCACAGTGGCCCTTGTCGATCCTGAGCTGTGGGCCACCATCGGCCTTGAAAACACCCGCCAGGAAGAGCACATCGAGCTGATTGCCAGCGAGAACTACGCCTCGCCGGCGGTGATGCAGGCGCAGGGCTCGCAGCTCACCAACAAATACGCTGAGGGCTACCCCGGCAAGCGCTACTACGGCGGCTGTGAGTATGTGGATGTGGTCGAGCAACTGGCCATCGACCGCCTCAAGACGCTGTTTGGCGCCGAGAACGCCAACGTGCAACCCAATTCGGGCTCGCAGGCCAACCAGGCGGTGTTTTTTGGCCTGCTTCAGCCGGGTGACACCATCATGGGCATGAGCCTGGCCGAAGGCGGCCACCTCACCCACGGCATGCCCCTCAACATGAGTGGCAAGTGGTTCAAGGTGGTGAGCTACGGCCTGGACGCCAATGAGGCCATCGACTACGACGCGATGGAGCGCCTGGCCCATGCGCACCGCCCCAAGCTGATCATCGCTGGCGCGTCGGCTTACTCGCTGCGCATCGACTTTGAGCGTTTTGCCCGGGTGGCCAAGGCGGTCGGCGCGTATTTCATGGTGGACATGGCCCATTACGCCGGCCTGATCGCCGCCGGGGTGTACCCAAACCCGGTGCCGTTTGCCGATGTCGTCACGTCCACCACCCACAAAACCTTGCGCGGCCCGCGCGGCGGGCTGATCTTGATGAAGGATGCGCTGGCCAAGCAGATCAACAGCGCCATCTTCCCGGGCATCCAGGGCGGGCCGCTGATGCATGTGATTGCCGCCAAGGCGGTGGCTTTCAAAGAGGCGCTGGCGCCAGACTTCAAGCGCTACCAGCAACAGGTGGTGAAAAACGCCGCCGCGATGGCCGAAACCCTGGTGCAGCGCGGCCTGCGCATCGTCTCGGGCCGCACCGAAAGCCATCTGATGCTGGTGGATCTGCGCGCCAAGGGCATCACCGGCAAAGAGGCCGAGGCGGTGCTGGGCCTGGCGCACATGACGTGCAACAAGAACGCCATCCCCAACGACCCGCAAAAGCCGATGGTCACCAGCGGCATCCGGCTGGGCTCACCGGCGATGACCACCCGCGGTTTTGCCGAGGCGCAGGCCCGGCAGACGGCCGAGTTGATCGCCGACGTGCTGGACAACCCGCACGACGCCGCCAATATCACCGCCGTGCGTGCCAAGGTGGCGGCGTTGACGCGCGACTTCCCGGTGTACCGCTGAGCGCCTGCCCGCGCCGGCCATACCCCCTGGGCCGACCCGAAGCCGATGCGTTGCCCTTACTGCAGCCACGAAGAAACCCAGGTCGTCGAGACCCGGGAGTCCGACGAGGGCGATGTCAACCGGCGGCGCCGCCGCTGCCTGAAATGCGACAAGCGCTTCACCACCTATGAGCGGGCCGAGATCGCGCTGCCGGCGGTGGTCAAGAAAGACGGTGCGCGGGTCGACTTCGACCCCGCCAAGCTGCGCGGCTCGATGCTGCTGGCGCTGCGCAAGCGGCCGGTGAGCGTGGAGCAGCTGGACGCGGCCATCGTGCGCATCCAGGACAAACTGCTGGCCACCGCTGCCCGTGAATTGCCCAGCGCCCGCCTGGGTGAGCTGGTGATGCGCGAGCTCAAGCGCATCGACAAGGTGGCTTATGTGCGCTTTGCATCGGTCTACCGGCGCTTTGAAGACGTGGACGAGTTCCGCCAGCTGATCCGCGACATCTGAGGCGGCGGCGCCGGTCAGCGCCCCCCCGCGCTGCCCCCCGCCGGGGGGGCCCTCCCCCCCGGCGACGCGTTCAATCCCTCACCAGGGGGCCCCCGTCAAAACCGGCCGATCCCCCCCGCCGGGGCGACGCGCGCCAGCCGCACGATTTTTAAAGTGTGTGCACCGTTCACCCCCCGGAGCACACCATGAACCCACGCCGCGCCCACCCCCAGCCAACCCCCGTGCGCACACCGGGCCTGACGTTGGTGGAGCTGCTGTGCGTGCTGGCCATCAGCGCCGTGTTGCTGGGCGGGGCCTGGCCGATGTTCCTGGACCTGCACGCCCGCCAGGCCCTGCAGTCGCAGGCCGCCTTGCTGGAGACCGATGTGCACTTCGCTCGATCACAGGCGCTGGCCAGCGGCCGGGCGGTGCGCCTGTCGGTGCAGGCGGTGGCAAACGGCGCCAGCTGTTACGTGGTGCACACCGGGCCCGCCCATGCCTGCCGGTGCAGCGGCGGCGGGCAGGCCGTCTGCGATGTCGGCAGCGACCTGCTGCGCCTGGCTGAGCAGGGCGGGCCCAGCGGCATCGCACTGGCGCCGGTGCAGCGATCGGTCTTGTTCGACCCAGGCAAGGGCACGGTGACGCCCACCGCCACCCTGCGCCTGACTGACACGCAAGGCCGCGCCATCCACCAGATCATCAACATCATGGGCCGGGTGCGCACTTGCACCCTCACCGCCGGGCTGGGCGGCCTGCGGCCTTGCTGATCCGGGCGCACGCCGCCCGGCGCACACGCCGCCCCACCCGTCAGCCCAATCCGTCAGCCCAACCCGTCAGCCCAATCCGCCAACCCAACACGCCAGGCCACCCGCAGTCAGGGGGCGGGCCGACCAACGGCAGGCAACGGGGGACCAACGGCCGGCGTCTGGCCCGCCCCGGCGTCACGGCCTGCTGATAATTGCAACATGACGTTTCGTTCTCGCCGGCCTGCCGGCTTCACCCTGGTCGAGTTGATGGTGGTGCTGGTGATCGTGGCGGTGCTGGCCGCGCTGGCCTGGCCGTCCTTCATCAACGCCGTCAACCGCAGCCGCCGCTCGGATGCCATGAGCGCGCTGGCCGAGATCATGCAGGCGCAAGAGCGCTGGCGTGCCAACCAGCCCAGCTACAAGGCCACGCTGACCAACCCGGTTCTGCCCGGTGCGCGCACGGTGTCGGCCGGCGGCCACTACGACCTGAGCATGGTGGCGGGCAGTGTGACGGCGACTGGCTACCAGGTGCGCGCCGATGTGCGCACCGGCTCAGCGCAGAGCGGCGACAGCGGTTGCCAGACGCTGCAAGTCGAAATGGCGGGCGGCCAGGTGAACTACACCCCAACGGCTTGCTGGATCCGATGAGCCCGACGCCCCTGCATCGCCGGCCAGCCCGGGCCCACCGGCGCGGCTTGACGCTGGTCGAGACGATGGTCACGCTGGGCATCACCGCCGTGCTGATGTCGATTGCCGTGCCGTCGATGGTCAGCTTCATTGCCCGCAAGCGGGTGGCCAACGTGGCCACTGAGCTGGCCAGCGACCTGCGCTACCTGCGCTCGGTCGGCCTGCAGCGCGGCGCCACGATGCAGATCGAGTTCAATGCCAATGCCGCCGTCAGCTGCTATGTCATTGCCAGCGACAGTGTGCTGGGTGGCATGCAGACCTGTGATTGCACTTTGCCGGTGCCTTGTGGCGCCGGCCCCGGCAGCCCGGTGGTGGCCAGGGTGGTAAGCCTGCCGCAGAGCGACGGCATCAGCGTCGGCTCAATACCCGTCAAGACGGTGTTCGGCTCCAACGGCCTGCCGGCGGCGGGCGCCACGATGCAGGCCACGGTGCAAAGCAGCGCCGGTGGCACGGCGCGGGTTTTCACCAACCCGGTGGGGCGGCCGTTTGTCTGCTCGGTCGCCGGCCAGGCAAGCAACTTTCCGGCTTGTTGACATGTTGCCGTCCATGACACGCTGCCCATAACGCCCCGCCCATGACCCCCCTGTCCACCCTCGCCCGCCCGCGCCGCCGCCTGCCGCGCCGCAGCGGCCGTGGTTTGTCGATTGTCGAGTTGATGGTGGGCATCACCATCGGCCTGTTCATCCTGGCCGGCGCCACGATGGTGCTGACCACCCAGCTGGGCGACAACCGCCGGCTGCTGCTGGAGGCGCAAGTGCAGCAAGATTTGCGCACCACCGCCGACATGATCTCGCGCGACATCCGGGCGGCCGGCTACTGGGTGCGCGCCTTCAGCCAGGTGTGGCCCGCAGCGGGCACGGCCCCCCAGGCCAACCCGTACAGCGCCACCCCCATCACCACCACCGGCAACGGCACCAGCGTGGTGTATGCGCGGTCGCTGAATGACGACGCCACCGGCGCGAACTTTGAGGACGACGTCATCACCGACAACGAGCGCAGCGGCTTCCGCCTGAAAGCCGACACCGGCGCCATCCAGGTGCAGTTGGGCCTGGGCAACTGGCAAGACCTGACCGACCCCAACGTGGTCACCGTCACCAACTTCAACCTGCTGGTCAACACCACCAACCTTGACCTGCCATTGACCCCCCTCGGGCCGGGCGGCTGCCCGCTCAAGCAACTGGTGCGCGACGTGGTGCTGACCATCGACGTGCAGGCCGCGCATGACAGCAGCGTGCGGCGCAGCCTGACCAACCGCATCCGGCTGCGCAACGATGTGCCGATGGAGGTGTGCTGAGCATGGCCGCCCACCCGCAACCCCGGCCCAGCACCCGCCCGCACGCGGCGCATGCGGCGCACGCGGCGCATGGCGTAGCCGCCTTGACGGTGGTGATGGTGATGTTCTTCGTCATGGCGCTGGTGGCCGCCTACACCAACCGCAACCTGGTTTTTGAGCAGCGCATTTCGGCCAACAGCTACCGCCTGGCGCGCGCCGCCGATGCCGCCGAGGCTGGGCTGGACTGGGCCGTGGCGCTGCTCAACGGTGGCCGCATCAATGACCTGTGCGTGCCCAGCGATGTGGGCACCGACCTCGACTTCCGGCGCCGCTACCTGGTCGATTCCACCAATGAAACCAACGGGGCGGGTGGCTACTCGCTGGTCTCCAACAACCAGACCTTTCCGGCCTGCATCGTCAACAGCTCGGGCGTGCTGAACTGCATCTGCCCCACCCTGGCCAACGGCAATCCCGGCATGGTCGCGCCGGCCAATGGCGTGGGCACGGCCTTCCGGCTCAATTTCCGCCTGCCCGGCAGCGATGTCTACCCCGGCAGCATGTCGGTGATCTCACGCGGCTGCGCCAGCCCGGGCGACGGTGGCGCCGCCTGCTACATCCAGTCGGGTGCCGAGGTGTCGGTGGACGCCAAGGCCGGCGGGCAAGTCACACTGGGCCTGCTGCGCGCGCTGCCTTTCCTGCCGGTGGCCACCCTCACCGCCGGGCGCAATATCCTCGCCAACGGCGGGGTGTTGACGGTCGTCAACAGCCATGCCAACACCGGCTTGACGGCCCATGCCGGGGGCCTGGTCCAGCCCAACGCACCGGGCACGGCGGTGTTTGTCGGGCCCGCCGGATCAGGCAGTGACGGGCTGCTGCCAAACGACTCCAGCCTGTCTGACCTGGTCACCGTGGCCGCGCTGGCCAATGACGCCTGGTTCAAAAAGATGTTTGCGCTGGACCGCGTCAACTACGCCCGCCAGCCGGCCGTCATCAGCCTCGATTGCGCGCTGGTGCCGTGCAATTCGGCCAGCCTGGTGGCCACGCTGGCCCGCTACCCGCGCCACCCGATCTGGATCAACGGCAACCTGTCGATCACCGATGCCGGCAACCTGGGCAGCGCCACCGAGCCGGTGATGCTGATCGTCACCGGCGACTTCACCGTGGCCGCAGCCACCCAGATATTCGGCTTTGTGCATGCCAACAACATCGTCTGGGGCACGGCGGCGTCGCTGCAAGGGGCGATGGTGGCGGCCAATGACTTCACCGCCACCGCCAACGCCACACTCGTCTACCGCAGGGACGTGCTGGACATCATCCGCCTGCGCTACGGCTCGTTTGTGCGGGTGCCTGGCAGCTGGAAGCTGCTGACAACCGGGCTGTGACCATGGCAAACCACCGCATCCACCGCACGCGCCGCCGGGGCATCTCACTGATCGAGGCGCTGGTGGCGCTGGCCGTGATGGCCTTCGGCATGCTGTCGCTGGTGGGCGTGCAAGCCACGCTGCGGCTGAACAGCGATGTCTCCAAGCAGCGCGCCGAGGCCACCCGCATCGCCACCGAGGAGATCGAGAGCCTGCGCCTGTTCAAGACGCTGCGCCCGGTCAACGGCCAGGCCGGCCAGTCTTGGGACGAGATCACCCCCCGCACCGTGGTGGTGCAGCCAGGCAACACCGGCAACACCACCTTCACGATGGTGCGCACCGTCAACAATGGCACCGCCGACATGGTGGCCGGCGCCAACCACAAGGTGGTGCACGTGAAGGTGGAGTGGCGCGACCGGACCTACGTGACGCAAACCGTCGAGATCGATTCGGTCGTCGCCGGCGTTGATCCGGTGTTGTCCAGCCTGCTGGCCGTGGCGGTGCTGCCATCGGCCAGCAACCAGCGCAATGGCCGCCATGTGACGATACCGGTGGACGCCGTTCACCTGGGCAACAGCGACGGCCGCAGCGCTTTCAAGCCCAGCGCAGCGGGCAACGTGGTCTGGTTGTTCAACAACACCAACGGCATGATCACCAGCCGCTGCAGCGGGGTCACCGCCGCGCAGGCGGCCATCACCAGCGCCGTGATTGCGGGGGCCACCTGCGCGCAGATCAACGGCCGCCTGGTCTCGGGTCTGGTGCAGTTTGATCTTCGCCTGCTCACCGATGGCGCGCTGGACGCCAGCGCGGCGCAAAGCCCCGCCGGGCCGGTGCTGCCGCTGTCGGCCAGCGCACCGCTGTACTTCGACCCGGCCCACGTGTCGTATGTGGGCCACACCGCGCCGGCCGAGTGTGTGTCGCGGCCCGGGCCCGGTGGCGCTTTTGCGGCGGCCTACTACTGCCTGGTTTTTGCCGATGCCAGTGGCTGGGGCGGCCGGCTGGACGTGGCGCTGGCCGACCCGCTGCCCGATGGCAGCGCGGCCAGCGACTACCGGGTGTGCCGCTACACCACATCGGCCCAGTACTACGCCACCAACTCGGACCACCCCAGAACCTATTGCATCGAGCGGCTGGGCATTGCCAACAACACCACGCCCTGCTATGGCCGCAAGGTGGCTGTCAACCTCACCAACCAGAACTTTCTGGTGATCCGCAACACCCAGTCTTGCCCCACCGACGTGGCGGCTGACCCGGCAAACGGTGATTTTGTCAACAGCAACACCCTGCAACACCAGCCCTGAATGGCCCTGTCCGCGCAGGATCACGCCCGCCTGCTGCGGGCCATCGCGTTGGCCGACGGCGCCATCGGGCTGTGCGAGCCCAACCCGCGCGTCGGCTGCGTGCTGCACGACGCCGCTGGCAATCTGGCCGGCGAGGGCTTTACCCAGCAAGCCGGTGGCCCGCATGCCGAGGTGATGGCGCTGCGCCAGGCAGCGGCCAGCGGCCGGTCACTGGCCGGTGGCACGGCCTGGGTCAGCCTGGAGCCTTGTGCCCACCACGGACGCACGCCGCCCTGCGCTGACGCGCTGATCGCCGCCGGGCTGGCGCGGGTGGTGGTGGCCACCACCGACCCATTTGCGCAGGTGGCCGGGCGCGGCATCGCGCGCCTGCGCGCGGCTGGCCTGACGGTCGATCTGGCCGAGCACAGCGCCACCCGCCGCGCGGCGCAAGAGATCAACATCGGGTTTTTCTCGCGCGTGCTGCGCCAGCGGCCGTGGGTGCGGCTGAAGGTGGCGGCGTCACTGGACGGCCGCACCGCGTTGCCCGACGGCAGCAGCCAGTGGATCACCGGCGACGCCGCCCGCACCGACGGCCACCGCTGGCGCCGCCGGGCGGGCGCGTTGCTCACCGGCATCGGCACCGTGCGCGCCGATGACCCCCGGCTGGACGTGCGCCTGGTGCCCATTGCCCACCAGCCAATGCGGGTGGTCGTCGATTCCGGCTTTGCCACCCCTCCCAGCGCCCGCATCCTGGCCGCACCGGGCCGGGTGCTGGTGGTCGGCGCCCATGACCTGCCGCTGCCGATGGACCGGCTGCGCGCGGCCGGCGCCGATTTGCTGCTGCTGCCGGGCGATTGCTATCCGCACCCGAACCCGAACCCGGACCCAGACCTTGACCCGGACCGGGGCCAGACGCCGGCCCGAAACCGGGGCCGGCAGCAGGTGGATCTGGCGGCGCTGGTCAGGCGGCTGGCCTGTCAGGGCATCAACGAGTTGCATGTGGAGGCCGGCGCCACGCTGAACGCCGCCTGGCTGCAAACCGGGCTGGTGGACGAACTGCTGGTCTACCTGGCACCCAAGCTGCTGGGGCCCGGCCCCGGCATTGCCGCCTTGCCGGCGTTGGCGGCGCTGTCGCAGGCAGCGGCGTTGCGCTTCGAGGCGGTGTACCCGGTGGGCGACGACCTGTGTCTGCGCGCCCGGCAGGTGGGCGCTGAGGCGTTTCTGGACGTGCTCTCAGCCCAACGCGGGCCCGGACGCTGACCCACCGGCCGGTTCAGGTCAATCTACCGGCGTCAGCTTGGCAATCGCCAGTGCCAGCCACTTGGCGCCGTGGCGGCCAAAGTTGACTTGCGCCCGGGCATCGGCGCCGTTGCCTTCCAGGGTCAGCACCACGCCCTCGCCAAATTTGGTGTGGAACACCGACTGGCCCACCCGCAGGCCGTGTGACGGCGCGGTTTTGCTGACCATGGCCGGCGGCGCGGGCGGTGCAACATAGCCCGGCCGGCCCGCCACCCGCCCCGCGCCCACCACCGATCCCAAACCCGTGCCTTTTTGCCAGGCTTGCTGATACTCCCGCGCATAACCCGAGCCAAAGCCCTGGTTGCGCGGCGTCAGCCACTTCAGCGCGGCCTCGGGCAGTTCTTCAAGAAACCGGCTCTTGACGTTGTAGCGGGTCTGGCCGTGCAGCAGCCGGGTCTGGCTGAAACTCAGGTACAGACGCCGACGCGCCCGGGTGATGGCCACATACATCAGCCGGCGCTCTTCTTCCAGCCCGTCGGCGTCGCTCATCGAGTTCTCATGCGGAAACAGCGACTCCTCCAGCCCGGTGATGAACACGCAATCAAACTCCAGCCCCTTGGCCGAATGCACCGTCATCAACTGGATCGCGTCTTGCCCGGCCTGCGCCTGGTTGTCACCGGCCTCCAGCGCGGCGTGGGTCAAAAACGCGGCCAGCGGCGACATGATCTCGCCGGTCTCGGCGTCGGGCGTCAGGTCCACCGCCGCCAGCGCGGTGGGGGTGGCGGCGCTGGTGGCTGTGGCCGGGCTGCCGGCGGCCAGCGTGCCTGGCCCGTGCTCGTCCACCGGCAGCGCCACGGCATCTTTGCCAAAGCCTTCTTGCGTGACAAAGGCTTCGGCCGCGTTGATCAGCTCTTGCAGGTTCTCGATCCGGTCAGCGCCTTCTTTGTCGCTGCGGTAAAAATCCAGCAGGCCCGAGTTGTCGAGCATCTGCTCGATGATTTTGCGCAGCGTCAGGCCCCGGGTGGCGGCACGCAAGCCGTCAATCAGCGCATTGAAGGCCGCCAGATTGCCGCCGCCCTTGCCCGGCACCGCCGCCACGCTTTGAAACAGGCTGCGCGCACTGTTGCGCGCCGCGTCTTGCAATAACTCGATGGTGCGCGCGCCAATGCCCCGGGTCGGAAAGTTGACCACCCGCAGGTACGAGGTGTCGTCGTTCGGGTTCTCCAGCAACCTCAAATAGGCCAGCGCATGCTTGACCTCGGCGCGCTCAAAAAACCGCAGGCCACCGTACACCCGGTACGGCACGCCGGCATTGAACAGCGCGCTCTCCATCACCCGGCTTTGCGCATTGCTGCGGTACAGGATGGCGATCTGGCTGCGCGCCGTGCCGCTGCGGTGCAGATGCTGGGCTTCTTCAAGCAGCCACTGGGCCTCGGCATAGTCACTGGTGGCCTCACTCACCCGCACCGGCTCACCGGGGCCGGCCTCGGTGCTCAGGTTTTTACCCAGGCGCCGGGTGTTGTGGGCAATCAGCGCATTGGCGCTGTCCAGAATATTGCCGAAGCTGCGGTAATTGCGCTCCAGCTTGACGACGTGGGCCACCCGGTATTCGCGCTCAAAGTCGGCCATATTGCCGACTTGCGCGCCGCGAAAGGCGTAGATGCTCTGGTCGTCATCGCCCACGGCAAACACGCTTTGCCCGCTGCCCGGCGGCGCAAACATCTTGATCCAGGCGTATTGCAGCCGGTTGGTATCTTGAAACTCATCCACCAGGATGTGCGCAAACCGGTGCTGGTAGTGCTCACGCAGGGCGGTGTTGTCGCGCAGCAACTCATAAGTGCGCAGCATCAGCTCGGCAAAATCAACCACGCCTTCGCGCTGGCATTGGTCCTCATACGCCTGGTAAATCTCCACCAATTTGCGCATTTGCGGGTCTTGGGCCTGCACATGCTGCGGCCGCTCACCGCTGTCTTTGCGGGCCGCAATAAACCAGCTCACCTGCTTGGGCACAAAGCGCTCTTCATCCAGGCCCATCGCTTTGATGATGCGTTTGACGGCCGACTGTGAATCGGCGGTGTCAAGAATCTGGAACGATTGCGGCAGCGCCGCCAGCTTCCAGTGCGCCCTTAAAAAACGGTTGCACAGGCCGTGAAAGGTGCCGATCCACATGCCGCGCACGGCCACCGGCAGCATCGCTGAAAGGCGGGTGAGCATCTCTTTGGCCGCCTTGTTGGTGAAGGTGACGGCCATCAGCCCGCCGGGCGAGACCTGGCCGGTGGCCATCAACCAGGCGATGCGGGTGGTCAGCACCCGGGTTTTGCCCGAGCCGGCGCCGGCCAGGATCAGGCTGGGCTGGGCCGGCAAGGTGACGGCGGCCAGTTGCTCGGGGTTCAGCCCTTGCAGCAGCGAGCCGGTGCCGGGCAGCGCCTGGGCCGCCGGAAAGGAAGCTGGCGCAGCGGGTTCAAAATACTGTTCATGCATCCATTGATTCTAGAAGCCGGGCGGTTTGGGCCGGTGTGCGCACGGGCCGCCATCCAAGCCACCACGCTGGCCACCGTGCTGGTTGCCGTGCCGGCCACCACCGCCCTGGCCGCCACAGCGCCGCCGGTGGTGGCCAGCGCCTGCCCGGCGTCGCAGGCGGCCGTGCAAGAGTTTTTCTTGCCCGCTGATTGCGCCGATTGCTGGGCCGCAGCGGCCGCTGCCGCGCCCGGGGCCTGGCGGTTTGACTGGATCACCCCAGCCGGCGACAGCGCGCCGCTGGCGGCCGGCGCGCTGCCGGACTCAGCGGATCGCGCCGCGCGCCTGGGTTTTGCGCCAGGCCACGCCCCGGCGGGCGGCCGCCGCCAAGCCATGCAGCCGCAAGCCGCCCACGCGCCGCTGGCCGGCCTGCACATGCGGGTGGAATCCGGCCCGGCCTGGCAAGGCTATTTCGCCACCCAGTTGACGCTGCGGCTGGCCGGCCGGCCCGGCGCTGCCAAAGCCAGCAGCGCCCTGCCACCCGGCAGCACCGCCTGGCTGGCGCTGGTGGAGCGGGTCCGTGCCGGCAGCGACGGCACGCCCGTGGCCCGCGCGCTGGTGCGCAGCGTGGCGGGCCCGCTGCCGTTGACCGGCCTGCGCCCCGGCCAGGCGATGACCCATCTGCGCGCCCTGCGCTGGCCGGCCAGCGCCGAGCCGCTGCACCTGCAAGCGCGGGCCTGGATCGAAGGCCCGGACGGCCGGCTGCTGGCGGTGGTGGCCGACCGCTGCCCACCCACCTGACCGCCGCCTGGCCTCGGCCCCTGCCCAGGCTTTTTCTCCACCCTGGCCCACCCTCCCAAAGCCACCTCCCCATGGACATCTTCGACTACGACAACATCCTGCTGCTGCCGCGCCAATGCCGGTTGACCAGCCGCGCCGAGTGCGACACCTCGGTTGAGTTTGGCCCGCGCCGGTTCAAGCTGCCGGTGGTGCCGGCCAACATGAAAACCGTGGTGGACGGCCCCATCACCGAGCATCTGGCCGCCAGCGGCCACTTTTACGTGATGCACCGCTTTGACCTGGACGCCGTGGCCTACGCCCGGCGCATGCGCGACCTGGGCCTGTTTGTCTCGATCAGCTCGGGCGTCAAGCCCGACGACATGGCGGTGATTGACCGGCTGGCCGCCACCGGCGTGGGCGCCGACTACATCACCATCGACATTGCCCACGGCCATGCCGACAGCGTGCGCCGCATGATTGCCCACATCAAGCAGAAGCTTCCAGCGGCCTTCGTGATCGCCGGCAACGTGGGCACGCCCGAGGGCGTGATCGACCTGGAGAACTGGGGCGCCGACGCCACCAAGGTGGGCATCGGCCCCGGCAAGGTGTGCATCACCCGGCTGAAAACCGGCTTTGGCACCGGCGGCTGGCAGCTCTCGGCTTTGAAGTGGTGTGCCCGGGTGGCCAGCAAACCCATCGTGGCCGACGGCGGCATCCGCCACCACGGCGACATCGCCAAAAGCGTGCGCTTTGGCGCGGCGATGGTGATGGTGGGCGCGCTGTTTGCCGGCCATGAAGAATCCCCCGGCGCCACGGTGGAGTTGGACGGCAAGCGCTACAAAGAGTATTACGGCTCGGCCAGTGACTTCAACAAGGGCGAGTACAAGCATGTCGAGGGCAAGCGCATTCTTGAGCCGATCAAGGGCCTGCTGGCCGACACGCTGCGCGAGATGCACGAGGATCTGCAATCGTCCATCAGCTATGCCGGCGGCCGGTTGCTGGCCGATTTGCGCAAGGTCAACTACGTGGTGCTGGGCGGTGAAAACGCCGGTGAGCATCTGTTGATGTAACCCTCGGGCTGCGCAGGGCCGCAGGCCCAGCGGCAACGATCAGGGCTTTCCCTAGACCCGGGTATTTTTCGGCGGACGCCCGTGCGCGTCTACGTACATTTGCGCGCTGGTCAGTCACAAACCCGGCGTCAGCAGGCCCATTGCGCCAGGCACCTGGCGCGCGCAACGGCAAGCAAGCGCTGTAGTTCAAACACCCGGAGGCCCCCCTGTCCTCACTGCTTCAACTTTCGCGCTGGATCGACTGGATCAACGACCGGTTTGGCACCGTTGCCCAATGGGCCGTCTTTCTGGCCTGTCTGATCAGCGCGGCCAATGCGCTGGTGCGCTATATCGCCAACTACAGCTCAAACGCTTACCTTGAAATTCAGTGGTATCTGTTTGCCGCCGTCGTGATGCTGGGCGCGTCGCAGGTGCTTCGCATCAACGAGCATATTCGTGTTGACGTGGTCTACAGCCGCTACTCGGGGCGTACCCAGGCCCTGATCGACCTCACCGGACTGGTGTTTTTCATGCTGCCGTCAATGGCCGTGATGATTGCCTACTCCTGGCCGTTGTTCATCAATATGGTCGCAACCGGTGAGGTCTCCAACAACGCCGGTGGCCTGGTTCGCTGGCCGGCGATGCTGCTGTTACCGCTGGGGTTTGGCTTGCTGTTTGCCCAAGGCGTCTCGGAGGCTATTAAGCGGGTGGCCTGGTTAACGCACCAATACGACGGTGAATTTCACTACGAGAAGCCACTGCAATGACGATGGACAGTTTCGCGCCGCTGATGTTTGCGGCTTTGATCATCGTGCTGGTGATCGGCTTTCCGGTCGCGTTTTCGCTCACCGCCCTCGGTTTGAGCTGCGGTTTTTTCGCGGTGTGGATGGGCTGGTTCCCGGCCGGCTTCATGGGCAACCTGCCGCTCAACGTATTCGGCATCCTGTCCAATGATTTGCTGCTGGCGATCCCGTTCTTCACACTGATGGGCACCATTCTTGAGCGCTGCGGCCTGGCCGAGGACATGCTCGATTCCATGGGCCAGTTGTTTGGCCCGGTGCGCGGCGGCCTGGGTTATTCGGTGATCATCGTCGGCTTTATCCTCGGTGCCATCACCGGCACCGTGGCCGGCCAGGTGATTGCGATGGCGATGATCTCGCTGCCGGTGATGATGCGCTGGGGCTACAACATGCGCTATGCCACCGGCGTGCTGGCGGCATCGGGCACCATCACCCAGCTGGTGCCGCCGTCGCTGGTGTTGATCGTGCTGGCCGACCAGTTGGGCAAGCCGGTGGGCGACATGTACAAGGGCGCCTGGGGCCCGTCGATCCTGCAGGTGCTGCTGTTTGCGCTCTACACCTTCATGCTGTCGCGCATCAAGCCAGCGCACGTGCCGGGGGTGCCCAAAGAGGCGCGCACCCTGCTGGGCTGGGCCTTGTGGCGCAAATGCCTGGCCGGCATCATCCCGTCTGCCGTGTTGATTTTCACCGTACTGGGCAGCATGGGCGGCCTGCCCGGCGTCAGCGTGGCGATTGCCACGCCCACCGAGGCCGGTGCAATGGGTGCCGTGGGCGCCTTCATCCTGGCGGCGCTGCACAAACGCCTGACGATGTCGCTGCTCAAACAGGCATTGCTCAGCACCATGCGCCTGACCGCGATGGTGGTTTTCATCCTGATCGGCTCGCGCGTGTTCTCGCTGGTATTCCAGGGCGTGGACGGCGGCATCTGGATCGAGCACATGCTGTCCGGTTTGCCCGGGGGCCAACTGGGGTTTTTGATAGCGGTCAATGTCTTCATCTTCTTCCTGGCGTTCTTTCTCGACTTTTTCGAGATCGCCTTCATCATCATCCCCTTCCTGGCCCCGGTGGCTGCCAAGCTGGGCATTGATCTGATCTGGTTCGGCGTGATGATTTGCGTCAATATGCAAACCAGTTTCATGCACCCGCCATTTGGTTTTGCGTTGTTTTACTTGCGCGGCATCTCTGACACGCTGTACAAAAACAAGTCATTGCCGCGCAAGGTCGAATCCAGCGACATCTACATGGGGGCCATTCCGTTTATCGTCATCCAGTTGATCCTGGTGGCCATCGTCATCTTTTTTCCGCAGACGGTAACCGTCTTCCTGGACAAGGAAAAAGTGGTGGACATGGACCAGGCCAGCAGCCAGTTGCAGCAGATGGGCAAAGGCGCTGCCAATGCCGCGCTGTCTGCCAGCAGTGCCGCCAGTAGTGCTGCCGACGACGTCGACAACCGGATGAAGAACCTGATGGAGCAAATTCAGAAAGAGAATGACGCCGCCAAAAAGCCTTGAACATCGGCGCACAAAAAAAAAGCTCCACAGCGTGGAGCTTTTTTTGCGATCGTCAGGTCATGCGGCGCGGCTGCCATGCCGCGCCGAAAACAGTCAGAGTTTCTGCTTCTGCATGAAGTCGTCGAAGTTGGCCTCGGTAAACTGAAACCACAGATTGGCGTCGCGGCGGAAGGCCGAATAATCGTCGAAAATCTTTTTCCAGCGTGGGTTCTTGGCCGAGATCTCGCTGTACAGCGCCACCGACTCTTTGAACGCAGCTTCGATAGTGTCTTTTGGAAACGGAAACAGTTTGGCGCCACCGCCCACCAGTTGCTTGAGCGCGGTGGCATTGCGCGCGTCATATTTTGCCAAAAGATCGACGTGGGAATAGGCCGCCGCGCTTTCGATGATCGCCTTGTACTCACCCGACAGCGCTTCGTAAGCCTTGATATTGACGAACAGATCCAGCTGCGGGCCGCCCTCCCACCATCCCGGGTAGGCGTAGTACGGCGCTACTTTGTAAAAACCGAGCTTTTGGTCGTCATAGGGGCCCACCCACTCGGCGGCATCGATGGTGCCCTTCTCGAGTGCCTGGTAAATCTCACCGGCGGGGATGTTTTGCGGCACCGCGCCAAGGCGCTCAATCACCTTGCCAGCAAAGCCGCCGACGCGAAACTTCAAACCTTTAAAATCGGCCAGCGACTTGATCTCTTTGCGAAACCAGCCGCCCATCTGCGCCCCGGTATTGCCCAGTGGGAAGTTGATGATGTTGTACGACTTGTAAAAGTCGCGCATCAGACTCAGGCCATTGCCCTCATACATCCAGGCCGTCATCTGCCGGGCATTCAGGCCAAACGGGATGGCGCAGCCCAGTGCAAACACCTCGTCCTTGCCAAAAAAGTAATACGGCGCAGTATTGGCGCATTCCACTGTGCCGTTTTGCACACCGTCCACCACGCCAAACGCCGGCATCAGTTCACCGGCTGCGTGGGTGGAGATGACAAACTTGCCGCCGGTCATGTCCGACACCTTTTTGGCAAATACCTCGGCGGCGCCATACAAGGTATCGAGCGATTTGGGAAAGCTGGACGCCAGGCGCCAGCGCACCACCGCCTGCGCGTGCACGATGGCCGGCGCGGCGCCGGCTGCCAACACACCGGCCAAACCGGCGCTACCGACAAAATGACGACGTTCCATTCAAATTCTCCTGGGCGTTGCGCCGCTGAGTGCAATTAAGGTGCGGAGGATTCTAGGAGTCGGCCATCCCCTGCCTGGGCAGTGAAAGCCCGGACAACCCACCCGGGCTGGCCTG
>JANMKO010000192.1:0-5400 GCA_031372085.1 Betaproteobacteria bacterium | reverse complement strand
GGGGCTTGCGGGCCGGGGTTGGCCAGCAGCACGCCCAGGCCCACCGCGGCCACCGTGGCCAGGCCCGACGCGGCACGCCAGAAGCCCAGGCCCTGCCACCAGGCCAGCGCGGCGGCAGCCGGCGTGGTGCCGGGCTGTGCTCGGCGGCGCTGGCCGGCCACACCCGCTGCTCGATGCGGCCCCAGGTGCGGGCCGGCGCGGCCTCGGGCGGCAGCACGCTGGTCAGCGGCATCAGCCGCGCCTGCCAATCGGCCACCGCGCCGCGCAAGGCCGGGTGGCCGGGCAGCAGGGCGTCAAAGCGGCGCCGCGCGGCGCCGCGCAGGGTGCCGGCCACGTACTGCGCAGCCAGCGCGTCGGCCAGGTCTCGTCGGGCGTAGTCCATGTCAGGCCCCCAGCGCCGAGTCGCCCTGCGCGGCGCGCTCGAGGCAGGTTTTCAGCGCCGCCAGCGCGCGCCGCACCCAGCTCTTGACGGTGCCCAGCGGCTGGCGCAGTTGCTCGGCCACCTCGGCATGCGACAGGCCATCAAAAAACGCCAGCGCCACGCTTTGGCGCTGCTGGGCACTCAGGCCCTGCATGCACTGGCCCAGCTGGCGTGCGTCACTGGCGCGCTCCAGCAGCGCGGCCGGGCCGGGGGCGTCGTCCACCAGGCGCTGGTCAAGGTCGGGCCGGTCGTCCTGGTCGTCGGCATGGTGCACGCTTTCCATCCGGGGCTGGGTTTGCGCCCGGCGCAGGCTGTCGATGGCCTTGTTGCGGGCGATGTGGGTGAGCCAGGTCAGCGGCTGGGCGCGCTGGCCATCAAAGCTGGCTGCGGCCTTCCAGGCGCTGACATACACCTCTTGCAGCAGGTCCTCGGCCAGGTTGCGGTCACGCTGGATGCGCAGCACCACCGCAAACAGGTGGCCGCTGCTCAGCTCATACAGGCGCTTGAAGGCGACACGGTCGCCGATCGCGCTGCGCGACAGCAGGTGCGCCAGGTCGCGGCTGCGCTGGGTCCAGTCGGCCGGGTCGGTGGGGGTGGGAGAGGGGGCTGGGTTGGGCATGGCGCTGCGGGTCATCGGATTTTGTGGCGCTGCAAGTGTGCCTGTTGCCGGGCGCGGGATGCGGCATGCGGGATGCGGGATACGGGGTGCTGCCTACAATCTGCGGCCATGCCGCGATCAAACGAGTTCATTCTCACCCTGGCTTGCCGAGACACCACCGGCATCGTGCATGCCGTGTCGGGCCTGCTGTACCAGGCCGGCTGCAACATCATCGATTCACAGCAGTTTGGTGACGTGCAGGGCGACGACGCCACCGGGCTGTTCTTCATGCGGGTGCACTTTGCCGCGCCGCCCCATCTGGCCGGGGCCGGCGTGCTGGACAACCTGTTCTCTCATGTACGCACGCAGTTCGGCATGGATGCACGCATCGATTGCCTGGCGCAGCGGCCGCGCCTGCTGCTGATGGTCAGCCAGCATGGCCACTGCCTGAATGACCTGCTGTTCCGCTGGAAGAGCGGCCAACTGGCGGCCGACATCCCGGCCATCGTGTCCAACCACGCCAGCCATGCCGGCCTGGCCCAGAGCTACGGCATCCCCTTCCACCACCTGCCGTTGCCCACCGGCAGCGACGCCGCCACCAAGCGCGCGCAAGAGCGGCAAGTCGAGGCGCTGGTGGACGCTGAGCACATCGACCTGGTGGTGCTGGCGCGCTACATGCAAATCCTGAGCGCCGATTTTTGCGCCGCACTCAAAGGCCGGGCCATCAACATCCACCACAGCTTCTTGCCCAGCTTCAAGGGCGCCAAACCCTACTTTCAAGCCCATGCCCGGGGCGTCAAGCTGATCGGCGCCACCGCGCATTACGTCACGGCCGATCTGGACGAGGGCCCGATCATCGAGCAAGACGTCGAGCGGGTAGACCACGCGATGTCGGCCGAGCAGATCACCGCCGTCGGCCGCGATGTTGAAAGCGTGGTGCTGGCGCGCGCAGTGCGCTGGCACATCGAGCGCCGGGTGCTGATGAACGGCCACAAGGCCGTGGTGTTCCGCTGAGCCATGAGCCGCAGCAAGCCCCAGACGGCGCATTTGATGGCCTCGCCCGACGATGTCGAGGCGCAGTTTTACGACGCGCTGCGTGAGGGCGATCTGGACAAGCTGATGGCGCTGTGGGCCGATGACGACGAGGTGATCTGCGTGCACCCGGGCGGCCCGCGGCTGGTCGGGCCGCGGGCCATCCGGGTGGCGTTCGAGGCGATGTTTGCCAACGGCCGCATCAACGCCCACCCTGAGCGGGTGCGGCGCCTGCACACGCTGGACGCGGCAGTGCACAACCTGGTGGAGCGCATCCAGCTGCACACCAACGAGGGCCCGCGCACCGGCTTTGTGCTGGCCACCAATGTCTACCTCAAGACCGCGTTGGGTTGGCGCCTGGTGGCCCACCACGCCAGCCCGGGCACACCGCGCGAGACGCCCGAGATCGTCGAATCCCCGGCGGTGCTGCATTGAGCGGGCCTGGGTGCCCTGCCGCGCGCTGATGCCCCGGTTTCAGGCGCCGTGGTGGTTGCCTGGCGGCCATGCGCAAACGATCTGGCCGGCCAAGCTGGCGCGCCATGTGGGCCCCACCACAGCATGCCCGCACTCATCGGCAGCGCCCGATGCCACGCCGCTGGCCTGGCGCCGTGAGCGCTGGGCCACGCCCGACGCCGACTTCATCGATGTCGATTTTCTTGATGCCCCTGCGCCGCCCGGTGCGCCGCTGCTGGTGCTGTTCCACGGCCTGGAGGGCTCATCGCAAAGCCACTACGCCCAGGCTTTTGGCCACTGGGCTCGCCATCACGGCTGGCGTTACGTGGTGCCGCACTTTCGCGGCTGCTCGGGGGCGTTGAACCTGGCGCCGCGCGCCTACCACTCGGGTGATTTTGAGGAGATCGGCTGGGTGCTGGCCCGGCTGCGCGCGATGCACGGTGCGCCGCTGCGGGCTGTGGGTATCTCGCTGGGCGGCAATGCGCTGCTGCGCTGGGCCGAGGAGGCCGGCCACAGCGCGGCTGGCGTGGCCCGCGCGGTGGTGGCCGTCAGCGCGCCGGTGGATCTGGCAGCCAGCGGGCACGCCATCGGCCGCGGCTTGAACCGGCAGGTCTACACCCGCATGTTCTTGCGCACGATGCGCCCGCGTGCGCTGGCCAAGCTGGCCCAGCATCCGGGGCTGTTCTCGCGCCCCGCAATGCTGGCGGCGCGCGATTTGTACGCCTTCGACAACCTGTTTACCGCGCCGCTGCACGGCTTCAAGAACACCGACGATTACTGGGCGCGGGCGTCGGCCAAGCCGCATTTGCAGCGCATCCGCATCCCGGCGCTGCTGCTCAATGCCCGCAATGACCCGTTTGTGCCGGCCGCCAGCCTGCCGCAGGTGCAGGCGGTGGGGCCGCACGTCACACTCTGGCAACCGGCGCACGGCGGCCATGTGGGGTTTGCCGGCGGGCGCTTCCCCGGCCACGTGCAGCGCCTGCCCGATGCGGTGATGGGCTGGCTGCAACAGCAGGGCTGACCCGCGTCAACCGAGGGCTCAACAATGGACGACATCGTCAAGGCAGCGCTTAAAAAATGGCCCAACGTGCCGCACTGCCACGGCTGGCTGGCGCTGGACGCGCGCGGCGACTGGTACATGCGCGATGAGCGCATCCAGCAAGCCGGGCCGTTTCCGCAGGTCAAGGGCAGCCGCATCCAGCACGACAAGCTCAAAGCCTTTGTCGAGCGCAATTACGCCGCCGACGACGCCGGCCGCTGGTTTTTCCAGAACGGCCCGCAGCGGGTGTATGTGCAGCTGGAGGCCGCGCCCTGGGTCTGGCGGGTGCAGTGTCCCGACACCAGCGCCGCCGCGCCAGCCAGCGCCGTGCCGATGGTGACCAGCCACACCGGCCTGGCGGCCCAGGTGCGCAGTTGCTGGCTCGATGCGCAGGGCCGGCTCTACCTTGACACCGACCTGGGCTTTGGCATCGTGCACAGCCAGGACATGCTGGACGCCGCGCAGGCGGTAGAGCAGGGCCGCTGGACGCCCGCGCCGCTGGACGCGGCCGACGCGCCCGCGCGCTTCGGCTTTGTGCGCGAGCCGGTGGCCTGATCGCCGGGCATGAAAAAGCCGCCCGCAGGCGGCTTTTCGTCCCCAGGCGGCGGGGCTACTTCGATGCGGCGGTCTCCGGCGCCGACGCCGCTGCCGCCGGCGCCTTGGGCTCGTCAAACTTGGCGCCGCCCTTGTTGGCCATGTAGACCACCGCGCGGCCGATCTCCACATCGCTGTAATCACCACCGCCCTGGGCGCCCATCGCGTTTTTGCCCTTCAGCGCGGACGTCAACAAGGCCTCGTAGCCGGTCTTGATGCGCGGCGCCCAGGCCGGCTCGTCGCCGATCTTGGGCGCGCCGGCTGCGCCGCTGACATGGCAGGCACCGCACTGCGCCTGCACCACCTGCTCACCGGTCTTCTGCACGCCCGGGTTGGCCGCATCACGGATCTCGATCGACCCCACCGGCTGGATGCGCCGGCCCACCGCGTCGGCTGTCATGCCGTCACTGCCGGCGCCTGTCTTGCCGCCGAAGTTGACAAAGTTGGCCAGCATGATGATCACCACGATCGGCACCACAAACGACGCCACCACCGCGCCCACCAACTGCTTCGGGGTCTTGATCGGGCCTTCGTGGTTGTCTGGCTCGGGATGCTGCGAATCACTCATTGAAATCCTCTTGAAGCGCTGGTCTTGAGGCGCCGCCTCGGCCGGCGCCCGACGGTGCTCGACACACCCGCGATGCAGCGCCAGCAAAGCCGCAGAGTATAGCCAGGCTGCGGGTTCACCCGGTGCTGGCGGGGCGCCGCCGCCCGGGCGGGCCTGGGCCGTGGCATAGAATGTTAGGCTGCATGCGCTGCGGCGACCGTGGTGAAGTGGATATCATTGGGCCCTCCGAAGGCTTAGTCGCAAGTTCGATTCTTGCCGGTCGCACCACCCTGCCAAAGTGGCGGTTGCAACACCCGCCACACCTGCCACACCTGCCACATCCGCCACACCTGCCAAGCCCGCCCGCCGGGCTGCTGGCCCCAGCCCCACCGCCCTGTGGGCGCTGTCTGACAAGCCCACGCGCGGGCGTCCGGCTGATTTGGCCGCAACCCCACAGCAGCATGCCAAGGTGGCCGTTCCGGCCGCGTTGTGCAGGAGCGCGCCATGAACAAGACCGATGTGCCCGAATCATTCGGCGTCTTCAAACCGGTGGGGCATATCGTCATCGCCTTTCCGTCAGCCAGCGATTTGCAGGCCGCCGTGGCCGCGCTGGCCGAGCAAGGCCTGGCAGGAGCCGGCCTGGTGCGCTACACGCCGGCCGAGATGGTGCGGCAGGTGGATGTCGAGTTGCAAGTGGCCAGCCCGTTGGCGTCGAT
>JANMKO010000168.1:0-7757 GCA_031372085.1 Betaproteobacteria bacterium | reverse complement strand
GGCGGGAGCGTCCGGCGGGGTCAGGCCGCAGGCGGGGTGGGCGAAAGGCCCGCATCGTACTGGTGCGCGGGTTGCGCTGGTGACGCCGGCCGCGCTGCCGGCCCGGCGCCGTGGCCGCCCTGCCCCGCCCTGCCGCCCTGGCCCGCCCTGCCGCCCTGCCCCGCCCTGCCGCCCTGCCGCGCCCTGCCGCCCTGCCGCCCTGCCGCGCTCAGCCGCTGCTCACCCGGTCGCGCCCGCCCTGCTTGGATTGGTACAGCGCGCCGTCGGCCCGGGCGATCCAGCTGGCCGGGTCGTCATCCGGGCGCATCAGCGCCACGCCGGCCGACACGGTGACGCGCAGCACCACGGCCTGCGTGCGCCGGTCGCGCAGCTTCATCGCCTTGATGCGCTGGCGCACATCCTCGGCCACGCGCAGGCCGTCGGCCACCGCGCCATGCGGCAGCAGGATCGCAAACTCCTCACCGCCGTAGCGCGCCACGCTGTGCCCGGGTTGACCGGCGCAGGTGCGCAAAACCTCGGCCAGGCCGCGGATCACCTGGTCGCCCAGCACATGGCCGTGGGTGTCGTTGACGGCCTTGAAATGGTCGATGTCGATCATGATCAGCAGTGGCGCCTCGGCGGGCCCGGCCGGCTGGCGCAGCAACTGGTCGAGTTGCGCATCAAAACCCTTGCGGTTGAGCACGCCGGTCAGCGGGTCGAGCAGGGCCTCGTCGCGGGCGCGCGTCAGGTCGGCGCGCAGGCGGTTGATCTCCAGCCGGCTGGCGTTGATTTGCTGCACCAGCGCCAACGCGGTTTGCTGCATCTCGTCGGCGCCGGCCAGGGTGGCGTCCAACAGCGGTGTCACGGCGGCCAGGCCTGGCGCCCGCAGCGCCAGCGCCAGGCGGTCGATCTGCTGGCCAAAAGCACCCGCCTGCGCACCGGTGCTGGTGGCGTTGTCCACCACGCCTGTCATCACCTGTTGCAGGGCATGGCTGATTTTGTGCACCACCTCCTGGTCGGGGTCGGCGATGTGCGCGTGGTACAGCCGGCGCAAGGTGTCGTCACCCAGCCGCGGCTCACTGCGCAGGCACTGGTCGAGCGCCAGGTTGAGCGGGGCATTGATGCCGGCCGAATACTCGTACCAGACGGTGAACGAGACCGGGTTGCAGCCGGCATCGTGCTGGCCCATGCAACGCAGCGCCGCGCGCAGCAACTCGGCGCTGCGCTCTTTGGACTCGGTGTAGCGGGCGGTCATGTCAGCCAGTCACTTTCAAACGTCGGTCGGCATCGGTATCTACAGGGGTATCGGCATCGGCATCGGCATCGGTATCGGTATCGGTATCGGTATCTACATCGGTAGCGACATTGGCATTGGTCACGCGCTGTGGCCACCGGGCAGGTCGGCCGTCGTCCAGCGCCCAGCCTTGGCACAACAGGCCGGGTATCAGCTCGGGCCGTACCGGGCGGCTGAAGTAAAAGCCCTGCAAGCTGTCGCAGGCCATGGCCTTGAGCGCCAGCGCCTGGGCCCGCGTCTCCACGCCCTCGGCCGTCACCCGCATGCCCAGGCTGTGCGCCATGGCCAGCACGGCGCGCACGATGGCGGCGTTGTCACCGCCGTCGAGCAAGCCGCTGATGAACGAGCGGTCCACCTTCAGGTTGCTGATCGGCATGCGCGTCAGGTAGCTCAACGATGAGTAGCCGGTGCCGAAGTCGTCCAGCGCGATGCGCACGCCGTGCCGGCGCAGCGCGTGCAGGGTGGCGATGGTGGCGGCGCTGTTCTCCATCACCGCACCCTCGGTCACCTCCAGCTCCAGCAGCGTGGGCGGCAGGCCGGTGTCAGCCAGGATGGCCAGCACCGATTGCAGCAGACCGGCCCCCCGAAACTGCACCGGCGACAGGTTGACCGCCACGCCCACCGGATGGCCGGCGCGGGCCCAGCGCGCAGCGTCGGTGCAAGCGCTGCGCAGCACCCACAGGCCAATGCGCTCGATCAAGCCGTTTTCTTCGGCCAGCGGGATGAACTCCAGTGGCGTGACCAGGCCGCGCTCAGGGTGGCGCCAGCGGATCAGCGCCTCTACCGACGTGGCGCGGCCGCTGGCAATGTCGATCTGTGGCTGGTAGACCAGGTGAAACTCGTCTTGCGCCAGCGCCACCCGCAAGCTGGCGTCCAGCGCCATGTGTTGCATCGCCTGCTCGGTGAGTGCGGCGCTGTAGAGCTGGGCGTTGTCGCGGCCCGATTTCTTGGCGTGGTACATCGCCGTGTCGGCATGCTTGAGCAGGGTGGCGGCGTCCGCACCATCGTCGGGATACAGGGCGATGCCGATGCTGGTGGTCAGCGTCACGGCGCGCTCGTCGATGACAAACGGCCGGCGCATCAGCTCGCCGATGCGGTGGGCCACCACCAGGGCGTCCTCGGGGCGCACGATGTCCAGGATCAGCGCGGTGAATTCATCACCCCCCAAGCGGGCCAGATCACTATCGGCGCTGCCGCCGTCGCCGCCTGGGGCCATGCCGCCCTCGCCAGCGGTCGTGCGTGCCACCAGATCGCTGGGCCGCAGGCCCTGAGCCAGCCGATCGGCGGCCCACTGCAAAACCAGGTCGCCCGCGCTGTGGCCCATCGTGTCGTTGACGGTTTTGAAGCCGTCCAGGTCCATGAACAGCACCGCCAGCTTGCTGCCCGACAGGGCAGCGCGCGCGATCTCGCGGTTCACCCGGTCCAGAAATGAGGGCCGGTTGGGCAGCCCGGTGAGGCTGTCGAAGTAGGCCAGCCGGGTGATGCGTTGCTCGGCCGCCTTGCGCTCGGTGATGTCGCGTGACAGCACGATGAAGCGCGGCGCCTGCCCGGCCGCCACGGCCTTGCACGACACCGACAGCTCAAACCAGGTGCTGCCCTGGGCCAGCGGCAGCTCAAACTGCTGGCCGGTGGATTGGCCGCGCTCCAGCGCGTCGCGCAAGGCACGCAAGCACGCGGCTGCGGCAGCGGGTGGCAGCACGTCGCTCACCGTCTTGCCGATCAGGCTCTCGGCCGGGGCCGACAACAAGCCGGTGCACGGCGCGTGGCAGTCGATGTAGCGCCCGTCGAGGTCGAGCTCGAACAGCAGGTCGGGGATGGCATCAAGGATCGCCGCCGTGCGTGCCTCGGCGGTCTTCAGGTCGAGCTGGGCCTGGTAGCCGCGCAGCAAGTAGCGCACCCGGTGGCCGATCAGCGCCCAGTTGATGGGCTTGGCGATGAAATCGGTGGCGCCCGAATGGTAGGCCTGCTCGACCGACTGCAAATCGTCCATGCCGGTGACCATGACGATGGGCAGCAGATCACCCACCCGCGCGCGCAGGGCGATGCACAGCGCATGGCCGCTCATGCCAGGCATGTCCACATCGAGCATGACCAGATCGAAGCACTGCTGCGCAAACAGCGCCAAGGCTTGATCGCCGCCGTCGGCCAGCGTCACCTCGAAGCCGGATTTGCGCAGCGCCGCGCGCATCAGCAGCCGGGCATTGGCATCGTCATCGACGACCAGGACTCTCATTGGCACTGGGCTCACGCAATCTCCAGAAGAATGTCTTGCAATTGCGATCGGGCACGTTGGTGCTCACGCCGGGCCGGGCCGAGCAAGGCCGGCGCCTGCGCCATGCGGCCATCACGGGCGCAGGCTTCAAGCTCACGGCAGCAGACCGACAAAGCCTGTGCGCCGACGTTGGCGGCGCTTGATTTCAGCGCGTGGGCGGCCTGGCCCAGTGCGCGCGCGTTGCCGCTGGCAATCGCGCCTTCCACCTGCGCCAGGCCGTGCTCGGCGCTGTGCAGGAACGAGGTGAATATCTCCTGGGCCAGGCCCATGCCGCCAAACTCATCAAGCTCACGCAGGGTGGCGATCACCGCCCGGTCGATGGCCGGTGGGCTGCCCGGCGCGGCGGCTGCCGATGGCACGGCGGCGGCCAGCACGGTGGCGGCGGCCAGCACGTCCGGTACGGCGGGAACGGCCGGCATGTCCGGTACGGTCGGTACGGCCGGCACGTCCGGTACGGTCGGCACGGCGGGCACGGCCGGCTCGGTGGCTGCGGCCGGCAACCAGCGCGCCAGCACCGCGCGCAGCATGGCCAGTGTGTACGGTTTGGCCAAAAAGGCCGACATGCCGGCGGCCAGGCACTTTTGCTCGTCGCCCTGCATCGCGTTGGCGGTCAACGCAATGATGGGCAGCCGCTCGCTGCGGCCGTGCGCCAGCCCGCGGATGATGCGGGTGGCCTGGTAGCCGTCCATCACCGGCATCTGGCAGTCCATCAGCACCAGGTCAAAGTCTTGGCTGCGCACCAGATCAACCGCCTCGGCGCCGTGCTGGGCCAGCTGCATCGACAGGCCCAGCTTGCGCAGCATCGCCTTGGCCACCCCCTGGTTGACCGGGTTGTCCTCGACCAGCAGCACCCGGCCTTGCAAGCCGGTTGCGCGCCACTCGGGCACGGTGCAGCGCGCGGCGGGCTCGGTCGCGTCGTCGCGCGGGTCGTCACTCAGCACGCCGGTGATCACCCGCAGCAAATCCGCGCGGCGCAGTGGCTTGTTGAGGTAGCGCAGGATGCCCACCTGCTCGCGTGCCTGCTGGTCGGCCGTGGCGTAGGTGGAGCTGAGCATCACCCTGCGCACGCCCGCCAGCGCCGGCCGGGCGGTGATTTCAGCGGCCAGTTGCAAGCCGTCCATGCGCGGCATGTGCAAGTCGAGCAGGGCCAGTTGATACGGCCGGCCCGCCGCAGCGGCTTGCGCCAACAGGGCCAGTGCCTGCGCGCCGCCCGCCGCACAGCGCACCTGCATGTGCCAGCCTTCAAGCTGCTGCCTCAAGATGTCGCGGTTGGTCTGGTTGTCGTCCACCACCAGCACCCGCACGCCGGCCAGTGCGGCGGTGGCCATCGGCGCAGCCACCGGCGCGGTGGCAGCGGGCAACCGCAGATCGATGTGGAAGGTCGAGCCCTGGCCGGGCTGGCTGTGCACCCGCACCGCGCCGCCCATCAAGCCCAGCAAGCGCCGGCAGATCGCCAGGCCCAGCCCGGTGCCGCCAAACTGCCGCGTGGTCGAGCCGTCGGCCTGCGCGAAGCGCTCAAATATCCGGGCCTGCGCGTCGGGCGCTATGCCGATGCCGGTGTCCTCAACCGACAGTTGCAGTGACATGGTGGCCTCGTCTTGCGCCAGCAGGCGCACCCGCACCACCACCTCGCCCTCGTCGGTGAACTTGACAGCGTTGCCGATCAGGTTGGCCAGCACCTGGCGCAGCCGCAACGGGTCACCGTGCAGTGCCAGCGGCACGTCGTTGGGGATGAACTGCACCGCCAGCTCAAGCCCTTTGCTCTCGGCCGGCTGGGCAAATAGGGCCACCGCGTCTTCCACCACCTCCACCAGGTTGAAGTCGATCGCCTCGATCGCCAGCTGGCCCGACTCGATCTTGGAGAAATCCAGGATGTCGTTGATGACCCCCAGCAGGTGGCGGCCCGACGCCTGCACCGCGTCGGCCCAGACCCGCTGCTGGGCATCCAGCGCACTGTCGATGAGCAGCTCGTTCATGCCCAGCACGCCGTTCATCGGGGTGCGGATCTCGTGGCTCATCGTGGCCAGAAACTCACTTTTCGCCTGGCTGGCTGCTTCGGCCGCCTGCACCGCCTGGCGCAGCTCAACAGTGCGCCCGGCGACTTCGTCTTCCAGGTGGTCACGGTGCGACGCCAGGCTGGCATCACGCAGCTGGATCTGCCCGAGCATGGTGTTCAAGCCCTGGGCCAGCAGGTTGAGCTCGGTGATGTCGCTGGGGCTGGCGCGCACCGTGTAGTCGGCATGGCCCGAGACCTGCTCGGTCAGCGCGTTCAGGCCGGCCAGGGGCTTGAGCACGGTGTCGTTGAGCCGGCGCAGCAGCAGGCTGCTGGCCGCCAGCCCCAGCAGCACGGCCAGCAGCATGGCGCCCATCAGCCAGGCCGTCTGCCGGTACAAGCCGCCCAGGCCGAGCCGGAGCGTCAAACGCCCCGGGTCCTCCAGCGCCAGCAGCACCGGCTGCGTCAGCACCAGGTGGTCTGGCCGCAGCAACAGGTCTTGCGCGGCCGGCGGCGGCGCTGCCGGCACCGCCCGCAGGTCGCGTTGGTAGGCGGCAAAGAGTTGGCCGCCCTTGGTGTAAAGGCCGGCCTCTTGCACATGGGGCGACAGGCGCAGCGATTGCAGCAGATCGTGGGCCGATTTGGCGTCCTGGAACATCAGCGACGCGGCGGCGTTGTCGGCCAGCACCCGGGCTTGCACCCGGCTTGAATCGACCAGCCCCAGCAGCCCCAGCGTGAAGCTGCTGATCAGCACGATCAGCGCCACGATGCCCACCGCCACCGCCAGCGCGAAGCGGTTGATGCGTCGCAGCCGCTGGCCCAGGGTGATCATTGCAGCACCTCGGTGGCAAGGCGCAACAGCTTGGCGCTCAAGCCCAGCCGGGCGGCCCGGGCTGCGGCCAGATTGGCCTCGAACGTCACCTTGCTGGCGGCCACCGCCATGTTCAGCATCACGCCCTGGCGCGCTGCATCGGGGCTGTCGGCCACCGTCAACACCGGGCTGGCACGCAACTCATCCAGCAGCCGGGGCAGGCTGGCGATGGCCGACGGCGCCACAAACAGCAACTGGCAGCCTTTGACCGTCTCCTGGCTGCCCCGGCGCTGCAGGGCCAGGCTGCGCGCACCCACCGCCTTGCCCTGCAAGGCGTCGAGCTCTTTGCCAAACGGGTCGGTGCCCACGACGCACAGCGTGAGGCTGGCGCCCACGTCGGCCGGCCACTCGGTAAACAACGCAAAGTTGTACAGGAACGCGGCTTTGAGCCGGTATTCGGGCAGCTCATTGGCCCACGCGCCGGGCGCGGCGATCAGCAGCATCAGCGCCGCCACCCAGCACCGCCACAGGGCGCCGGGGTTCATGCCTGCCCCCGGGGTGCAGCCGGGCGCTGTGGGCTGCCGGCGCCCCCATCGGCGCTGCTGCGGCGCGGCGAGATGTTGAGTTGCAGCAAGGTTTCGAGCGGCAGCTTCAGCAGTTGGCCCAGGCTGATCGGATGCGCCAGGCCCGGACAGGCCAGCGCCAGCGCCAGCAGGCCGGGCCCGGCGCGGCGGCGCCAGTGGCCGGGGCGGTGCGCGCGGTCAGTGCCGGGGTGGGACTTGGCAAGCAGTGGTGACATCGCCGCCTCAAAACCGTTGGCTGAGCTTGACCCGGACGCTGCGGCCATCTTGCGCAATCGCGTTTTGCCAGTTGCTGTCGGCGCCGGGCTGGGCGTGGCGTTTGTCAAACAGGTTGTAGATGCCGACCGACACGTCCAGACCTTTGGCCAGTGCCTGGGTGCTCAGGTTCAGGTTGCCCAGCGCGTAGCCGCCCAGGCGGCTGCCGTCACCGCTCAGCCGCTGGCTGTCGTACTGCATCTCATAGCCCAGGTGCAGGCCGGCCAGCGGCAACGGCGTGGACAGGTTGACTTTGCCCAACAGGCTGGGCGAGTTCAGCAGCCTGGCGCCACCGGCATGCGCAACGTTCTGCAGCGACACGCTGCCGCGCAGGCGCGCACCCGATGTCCAGGTCTTGTCGGCCGACAGCTCCAGCCCGTGCGCCTTCACCGTCTCGCCCGACTGGTATTGCAGCAGGCCGCTGGCCACGTCTGAACCCAGTGTGATCAAGCCCGCCATCTGCCACCGGTAGACCGAGCCGCGCAGGGTCAGGTCGTTGCCGATGCGGTGGTCGGCGACGACTTCCAGCGTGTCGATGCGCTCGCCCTTCAACGCCGGGTTGGCAACCTGCG
>JANMKO010000167.1:0-23121 GCA_031372085.1 Betaproteobacteria bacterium | reverse complement strand
CGTCGGTGCTGGCCGAGACCAGGTATTCACCGTCGGCCGACACGCTGGCATCGCTGACCAGGCCGTCGTGGCGGCGCTCGTCGTGGGTGGATTCGTCGCTCCAGAAGAACACCCGTTTGTCTGACACCGTCATCAGCCGGTCCGGGTCATCGGCGCGGTCAACAAAACGCGCAAACAGCACGCTGTGCTCATGCGGCAAGCGGATCTCGGCCGATTTGCCCACATTGGCCGGCACGATGCGACCGGCCGCCAGGTCGAGCGTCCAGACACTGGCGTTTTTGTCGTCAGACGCGCTGGCCAGCAGGGCTGGGTATTTGGGGCTGAAGCCGATGTCGCGGATCGGCCCGCCGTGCCGGATCGGGCTCTTGTCAGACGCACCGCCGCTGCCGATCCACGGTTTGCTGCCCTGGCCACGCTTCCAGACCAGGCCAATGCCTTTGCCGTCGCCCGAGGCCAGCCAGTCGCCGTCGGCCGAGAAGCCCAGCGCCGAGATGTAGGCCCGGCCGTCGGCGCCGCCCAGCAGCGCATGGCGGGCGCCGATGCCGCTGCCGTCCACGTCCCAGCGCGTGAGCTCACCGCTGGCGCAACCCACCGCCAGCTGGGCCGGCCGGTCGCCCCGGGCGGCGCTGTAGGCCGCGCTCACGGCGCTGTCTTGCTTGTCCTGGCACGACAGATCCCCCTGCACCGTGCCGTCCAGGGATTGCATCTGCACCCGGCCATTGAGGGTGACGGTGATCACCTGCAGGCCCACCAGCCAGGCTTTGACGACGCTGTCGGGCGCCGTCAGCGTGACCTCGGTGGCCAGGCTGGCGGCGTCCAGCAGCCACACCGTCTTGCCACCGGCGACGATCAGGCGCTGGCGGTCGGGCGTGTAGCGGGCCTCGGTGATCGGCTGGTCGAGCTTGATGATCTGCTCGGCCTGCGCCACCTCCAGCGTGGCCATGGCCTGGCGCAGCGCGTATTCACCGCGTGGGTTGTCGCTGTCCTGGTCGAGTGCCAGCAGGGCCAGCCGGGCGCTGCGCGCCGGGTCTTGGGCCAGCGCCAGGATGGCGCGCGCGGCCAGCTCGCGTGAGCGGGCCTGGCGTTGCAGCGCCACACCGTTGAAGGCCGCCCCCACCGAGACGATGACCACCAGCGCCACCAGCGCACCCAGGCCCCAGCGCTGGCCCCGCACGCGGCGCTGGTCGCGGGCCTGGGCGGCCGCACTTTTGTCCAAGAACGCCTGCACGGTTTGAAACTGCTGGTCGGCCGCCGCCGCCGTGCCGCCAATGCACAGCCGCACCCAGGCCGCATTCGGCCGGTTGCGCTGTTGCCAGTCGCGTGCCCGCTCCAGGCTGCGGCCGCGCCACAGCTCACCGTCGGCGGTGGCCTGGGCTTGCGCGTCGGCCACCAGGCGCTGCAGCTCGGCGCTGGGCTCGGCCGCGGCCCGCACCCAGCCCCGCACGCGCTGCCATTGCCGGATCAGGCTCTCGTGCGAGATGTCGATCACCGGGTTGCTGGCCAGCGCCACCTCGGTGCCCGGCACCAGAAAGGCGGTGTCGGTGCGGCGGAAGCGCTCTACCACCTGGGTGACCTCGGCCATGCCCTGGGCATCGTCCGCGCCCGCGCAAATCGCGCACAGCTGGTTGAACTCGATCGGCCGCCGCACCTCGGTGCCCTCGGCCACGCGCTCAGTCAGCGCGCGGAAGACCCGCTCGACCATGCCACGCGCCGCATCCAGCGGGCCCAGTGAGCGGCTGGCCTCATCGGCATGCTGCGACAGCGCATGGGCCGCACCGCCGGTGGCGTCGTAGTCTTCCAGGTCGATGGCGCGGGCGCCGCCGGTGCTCTCGGCCCAGCGCTGCCAGGTGCGCGACAGCGCATGCTGCATCACCGGCAGGTCGTCAAAATCGGCGCTCACATCATTCAGCAGCCGCTGCACCAGGCGCGGCGCGATGCGGGCGCCGCGCAGCTCAACCGGTTTGACGATGGCCTCTTTGCGCTGGTTGCGCGTGAGCCGGGGCACCAGGTAGCCGCCGGCACTCACCGCCTCGGGCAGATCGGGAAAGTCGGCGCAGCCGCCCAGCGTGTCAGAGCGCAGCGTGAGCACCACGCTGACGGGCGATTGGGGGTCCGCCGCAGCCTGCAGCAGCAGCTTGACAAAGGCGCTGGCCTCGTCTGAGTCGGCCATGCGCTTGAAGCGGAAGATCTCTTCAAACTGGTCTACCACCACCAGCACCCGCACGCCGGCCGGCAGCCGGGCCAGCCGCACCACCTCCACCAGCGCCAGGCCGCCCAGCCGCAACTGGCCGTACAGCGACGCCGCGCGGCGCGCCAGCGGGTCCAGCCCGGCGGCGTCGGCCTCGGTCTCGGCCAGTGCCTCGGCGGCGTCCAGGCCGGTATCCGGGTGGTGCTCAGGGGCGGTGCTGGCGCTGGCCAGCGCGCCGGCCAGCGCCGCTGCCAGGTTGGCAATCGGCCGGTTGCCGGGGCGCATCACCACCGGCCGCCAGTCGGTCTCGTCATCGTCGGCGTGGCGCCGTGCCAGCTCATTGAGCAGGCCCGCCAGCACCAGCGACGATTTGCCGCAGCCCGACGCGCCCGACACCGCCAGCAGTGGCGTGCGGGCCAGCCGGGCCACCAGCGCGTCGATCTGCTGCTGACGGCCAAAGAACCGATCCGCCTCGGCCGGCTTGAACGAGCGCAGCCCCGGGAACGGGTTGGCGGCGATCAGCGCGTCGCTGTCGGCCGTCATGCCGCACCGCCGGGCAAGGCGTTGACGAAGTCGCGCAGCCCGGTCTCGTTTTGTGTCACCACGGCCTGCAACACCTGGGCTTTTTTGGTGGTGAAGCTGGTTTTTTCATCGCTGGCCTCGCCGGTGGCATAAATGCAGATTTGCCGGCCGTCCAGCCGGGCGGCCAGCGCCGGCAGATCGAGCAGGTCAAACACCCAATCCTCAGACTGGCGTGACCAGAAGATCACCACCTGCTGGCAGGCGCCCAGCGTGCGTTGCAGCCGGTCCACATCCTTCGGCGCGGTGCCCGAGAACTTGAGCGGCCGGGGCTCGGCGCCCAGCTTGTCGGCCAGCAGGGTTTTGAGTGGGCCCAGATCGGCCAGGTCACCTTCTTCGACCAGCAGCGCCACCTCACGCGGTTTGGCCACCATCTTGGGCGCGGGCTTGGGCAGCATCGCCATCATCTGGTCTTTCAGCTCCTCCAGGCTGCCTTGCAGACACTCCACGCCCTCGTCGGACAGGGTCTGCTCGATGTAGTCGATCAGCGGCTGCTGGCTGGGCGCGGTGACTGGGGCCGGCTGGATCCAGATCAGCGGCGCGGCCTGGCCGCGCCTGGCCATCTCGGCGTGCGCCAGTTGCAATTGCAATTTGTCGCGCGCCGGGGTCAGCGGCTCGATCGACTCTTGGCGGCCCACCAGGTGGATGCACAGCAGCGCGCCGGCCAGGTCATTGGCGATGCGCTGGCGGTGGTCGTCGGCATTCCAGAGGTACTCGTTCTCGGGCACCACCAAAAAGCCGCTCAGCCGCAGGTCACTGCGCAGCCGCTCGCGCTCTTGCAGCAGTTCCGGCCCCACCCGGGCGATGAATACCTTGCCCAGCGCCTGCTTTTTTTGCTCGCCCTGCAAATCCTCCAGCGCCACGGTGAGGTCTTGCACCATGCGGCCCATGCGCTCCCAGTAGTCATCGGCGTCGCGTTTGGGGTCGAGCTCACGCCAGCTCTTGGCCTCTTGCACAAAAAACTCATGGTGGCCGATCTCACGCAGCTCGGCCGGCATCTCGTCCTGGCTGCGGGCGGGGTGCTTGAAGATCGGTATCAGCTTGCGCCCGCCTGCGCCGTCGGGGCTTTTCAGCCGGCCCAGAAACCGGTCCAGCTCTTTGCGGCACTCGTCGCTGTCAAAGTAGGTGCGCGAGATCAGCGCCATGAAGATGCCGGTCGACTCCACCGCCTCGGCGATCTTGGGCCGCCACTCGTCGCCGGCCTTGAGCTCGTCCTTGTCGCGCCAGATGGCCACGTCGCCCACCCGATCGCGCAACTCGGCCCGCACATTGGCGCAAAAAGTGTCCACCCAGCGGTCTTGCGACTCGTTGGACACGCGGCGGTAGCTGATGAACAGATCGTTCTTGAACTGCGGCAAAAAGCCCATGGTGGGTGTCCTTGGCGGGGCTGCCAGACACTGCGCATCCTGGGGTGGTGTCTCGCAGCCGCTGCCGCTTGCGTGAGCGGGTTGGGGTGAGGGTGAATCGACGCCCAGCACGGTGGGCTGGGCGCGACTGCACTCTGAAATCAGTATTGCATGCCGTCCTGGCCGCCACGGCCAACGATCTTGGGGTGGCGCCTGCCAGACAATGCGCTGCCGCAGCGCCAGTGGATGGGCGCTTTTGCAGCGGCCTCTTCGTGATGACCGACACCGCCCAACCCCGGCCCGCCGCCGCCCCCACCCCGTCGATCTGGATCACGCTGCGCCACCGGGGCTTTCGGCGGCTGTGGCTGGCCAGCACGCTGTACTTCATCGCCAACGCGATGCAGACGATGGCCGCAGCCTGGCTGATGGTGGAGCTGACCGGCTCGTCCTTCCTGGCCGCGCTGGTGCAAACGGCGGTGTTCTTGCCGATGTTCGTGCTGTCGCTGCCGGCCGGTGTGCTGGCCGACACCACCGACCGGCGCCGCCTGATCGTGGCCGCGCTGCTGGCGCAGGCGCTGGTGGTCACGCTGCTGGCCGGGCTGCTGCTGGCCGGCCGCGCCGGCCCGGCCACGCTGCTGGCCTTCACCTTCGTGGCCGGCTGCTGCACGGCGATGATGTCGCCGGCCTGGAACTCGGCGGTGGGCGAGATCCTGCCGCGCGATGAGCTGCCGCAGGCCATCATCGCGATGAGCATTGCCTACAACGGCGCGCGCGCCATCGGTCCGGCGCTGGCCGGTCTGGTCTACGGCCAGGTCAACGGCTTGATGGACGATTTGCTGTCGGGGCCGGGCGACCAGGGCAGCCAGGCCGCCAAGCTGGTGGGCGGCGGCACGGTGTTTTCACTCGCCGTGCTGGGCACGCTGGTGATGGCCTGGGTGATCCACCACCAGCCGCCCAAACCCCATCCGCCCAGCCGCCTGCCGCCTGAGCGGCTGTGGCGCGGCACCTTGTCGGGCCTGCGCTACGCCTGGCATTCGCACATGATCCTGGCCCAGCTGCTGCGCACGGCGGCCTACAGCGCGGCGGGCTCGGCGCTGTGGGCGCTGCTGCCGGCCATCGGCCAGCAGCGGCTGGGCCTGGGCGCGGCCGGGTTTGGTTTTTTGATGGCCTGCCTGGGCACCGGCGCGGTGGGCGTGGGCCTGGTGCTGGGCCAGGTGCGCCAGCGCCTGGGGCTGGAGCGGCTGGTCAGCGTGTGCTGCGTGGTCTTTGCCGGGGCGATGCTGGTGGCCGCGCTGTCGCGCTGGGCCGTGCCGGTGTACCTGGCGTTGGTGGCGGGCGGTGCGGCCTGGATGAGCGTGATGAGCACCTTCAACACGGCCACCCAGACCAGCGCGCCGCCGTGGGTGCGCAGCCGCGCCACCGCCATGCACGTGCTCAGTGCGCTGGGCTCATTTGCGCTGGGCTCGGCGCTGTGGGGCGCGCTGGCCGGGCTGCTGGGCTTGCAGGCCGCGCTGTGCCTGGCGGCGGCGCTGATGCTGGCCAATCTGCTGCTGGCGCGGCGCTTCCCGCTGCGCATGGGCCAGATGCATGAGGTGACGCAGGCGCCGTTCGAGGATTTGCTGGTCACCGACCCACCCGATGCCGAGGCCGGCCCGGTGGCGGTGGAGCTGAGCTACCGCGTGCGGCCCGAGCACGCCGAGGCGTTTCTGGCCGAGGTGGCGCTGCTCAAGGCACCGCGCCAGCGTGACGGTGCCAGCTTCTGGCGCATCTACCGTGATCTGGACGACCCGACCCGGTTTGTTGAGCGCTTCATCATCAACCGCTGGTCCGACTATCTGCACCAGCGAGCCCGCGGCACCGTGGCCGACCAGGCCATCGAGGCCCGGGTGCGCGCGCTGGTGATGCCGGGCGAGGTGGTGGGCATGCAGCACTACATCGCCGAGCGGTGAGCTGAGGGCCTGGCCCCTTGTCCCGCAGGCGGGAGGCGCAAGACCCCAACGCAGCGCTGCTGTCAGCCGGTGGCCGGCCCAAAAAACGCCTCAGCCACCTCGGCCGGCAGCGGCTGGCCGGTGCGGCGGGCGCGCAGCATCACCTGCCAAAAATAGCGGTAGCTGGCGCGGTCATGCAAGGTGTCGCGGTGGCGGATCGGCGCCCAGTCAGCGGCTTGCGCGGCCAGGATGATCTCGATGGCCAGGTCCACTTCGGCCACGCTGGGCGCAAACGCGTCGATGATCGGCCGCACCTGCGCCGGGTGGATGCTCCACATCCGGGTGTAGCCAAACTCCCGCGCGGCCCGGCGGGCGGCAGCGCTGATCGCGGCCATGTCTTTGAACTCGGTCACCACGCAATGCGACGGCACCTTGGCCGCCGCATGGCAGGCGGCCGAGATCTCCAGCTTGGCGCGCACCACCAGCGGGTGCTCAAACTGGCCTTTGGCGCTCATGCCGGCCTGCGGGATGGCGCCGCGGTGGGCCGAGACAAAGTCCATCAGCCCAAACGACAGGCTCTGGATGCGCGGCAGCGCGGCCAGCGCCTGCACATCGCGCAGCGCGCCGTGGGTTTCCACCAGCGCATGCACCGGCAGCGCAGCGCCCCGGCCGTGCATGCGCGCGGCATGCTCGATCTGGGCGATGGCCTGCTGCAAATCGGCCAGGTGGCGCGGCTTGGGCACCATCAGGTAAGCCAGCCGGTCACCGGCGCGGCCCACCAGCGTGTCCACATCCTGGGCAAACGACGGGTGATCGACCGGGTGCACCCGGGCGCCGACCCGGCCAAACCGGTTGTCAGACGACAGCGCCAGCTCGGCCACCATCACCGCATGCGGGCCTTCAGCGCCGATGGGCGCGCCGTCTTCGCAGTCGAGCGTGACATCCAGCACCGGGCCCAGCTCGGCTTGCAAGGCCAGCGCCTTGCGCATGCGGTCTTCGGTGCCGCAGTAGTGGTCACACACCGGCAGGTCGGGCGCGGCGTCACCCTCGTCAAACAGCGCGTCTTGCGGCAGCATGGGGTTTGGGCTGGCGCGCACGGCGACGAGACCTTTACGAAGCCATCAGTGCCAACTCGGCGGCGGCTTTGGCAGGCGGCCAGCCGATGCACGACTCATGGGCGCGGAAGTTTCTCAACCACCAGGCCCAGTCCTCGGGCACCAGCGAGAACGGATCGCTGTGGCCCAGTTCGCGCGCCGCCCAGACCGGCCAGTGCGGGTTTGACAGGGCCGGCCGCCCGAGCATCACCAGATCGATCAACCCGTCGCGGATGACCCGGTCGGCCACTGCGGGCAAGCCCAGGTTCCAGCTCGCGGCCACCGGGATGCCGACCTCGCGTTTGACGCGGCTGGCACGCTCGGCCATGAAAGCCATCTCGGCGAACGGCACGGTCACCATCTCGTCGGTGTTGAAGCCGATGCTGAGGTCAGCCAGGTCGAGGCCGTGCGACTTCATCATTGAAATGGCGATCACCGAATCGTCGAACTGCACCCCTTTAGGATTCAAGTCGTCCGAGCCGAAGCGCATCGTCAGCGGAAACCGTTCGGGCCACACTTCGCGCACGGCGTCCAGCGCTTCGAGGTGGAACCGGGCGCGGTTCTCCAGGCTGCCGCCGTATTCATCGCTGCGTTGGTTGGCCAGCGGCGAAAAGAAGCTGGCGCCAAGATAGCCGTGCGCAAAGTGCAGCTCGAGCCACTCGAAGCCGGCATCCACCGCGCGCCTGGCCGCGCTGGCGTAGTCGCGGTGGATGGCCAAGATCTCGTCGCGGCTCATGGCGTGCACCGGAAAGCTGCGCTTGCCGCCGTAGGGGATGGCCGACGGGCCCCTGACCTGCCAGCCGTCCGGGTGGTCGGGGCCGAGCTGGGCGCGGCCTTGCCAGGGCGTGAGTTCACTGCCTTTTCGGCCGGTGTGTCCGAGCTGGATGGCCGGCACGGCGCCCATGTCCTTGATGATTTTGGTCACCCGCGCCAGCCCCTCGATCTGCGCGTCGTCGTAGATGCCAGCGCAGCCGATGCTGGTGCGGCCGTCCGGGGTGATTGCGATCTGCTCAGGGAACACCAGGCCAAATCCGCCGGCCGCACGCGAGCCCATCAACATGACATGGAAGTCATTCATGCAGCCGTCGATCGACCGGTGCATGGTCATCGGTGACATCGCGATGCGGTTGCGCAGCGTCACGCCCTTGAGGGTGTAGGGGCTGAAGAGATCGGGCATGCAAAGCTCCGGCAGTGAGGACGGGTGTGGCCCAGCAAATCACAGCAGGTGCTTGACGCCGTCCTGCTCAGCCACCAACTCGGCCAGGGTCTTGTTGATGCATTCCTGGCTGAAGGCGTCGATCGGCAGGCCCTGCACCAGCGTGTACTCGCCGCCCTCGCAGGTGACGGGGTAGCCGAACATCACGTCCTTCGGGATGCCGTAGTCGCCGTTGCTCGGCACGCCCATCGTCACCCAGCCGCCATTCGTGCCCAGCGCCCAGTCGCGCATGTGGTCGATGGCCGCATTGGCGGCCGATGCGGCCGACGACAGGCCGCGCGCCTCGATGATGGCCGCGCCGCGCTTGCCCACGGTGGGCAGGAACACGTCTTTGTTCCACACTTGGTCGTTGATCATGTCTTTGACCGGCACGCCGTCGATGCTGGCAAAGCGGTAATCGGCGTACATCGTGGGCGAGTGGTTGCCCCACACCGCCAGCTTGTGGATGCTGGCCACCGGCTTGCCGGTCTTGGCGGCAATCTGGCTCAGCGCCCGGTTGTGGTCGAGCCGCAGCATGGCGGTGAAGTTCTTGCGCGGCAGGTCGGGCGCCGATTTCATCGCGATGTAGGCGTTGGTATTGGCCGGGTTGCCCACCACCAGCACCCGCACGTTGCGCGATGCCACGGCATTCAGTGCCTTGCCCTGCGCGGTAAAGATCTGGCCGTTGATGGCCAGCAACTCGGCCCGCTCCATGCCGGCCTTGCGCGGCATCGAGCCCACCAGCAGTGCGTAATCGGTGTCCACGAAGGCCGTCATCGGATCACTGTGCGCCTGCATGCCGGCCAGCAGCGGGAAGGCGCAATCCTCCAGCTCCATCATCACGCCCTTCAGCGCCTTTTGCGGGCCGTCCACCGGCACCTCCAGCAATTGCAGGAACACCGGCTGGTCTTTGCCCAGCATTTCGCCCGAGGCGATGCGGAACAGCAGGGCGTAACCGATTTGGCCGGCGGCGCCGGTGACAGCCACGCGGACGGGCTTTTTGCTCATGGGACGCTCCAGGAGGATGGTGAAGAAGGGCAGGGTTTGGGGTTGGTTTGGCCCGCCGCAGCCCCCTTGCCCTGACCCGCCGCGCCGCGCGCGCCAGGCAGGGCAAGAAGCCGCCCGAGCCGGTGCGCAGTGTAGGCCAAACTAGGGGTTGATACGGGGGTGTCAATGCTGAATCACCCGTCTTGGGTCTTCTATAAGACATCAGCCAGCATTTGATGGATTTGGCAGCGACGGCAGCCGGTTTGGCGGGCAATCTGTGCTGCAATCGCTGGCGATGTCCGCCACCTTGCCCCTGCCGATGCCCGCCAACCGGGCTGAGCCCATTGAGCCCGCGGGTCCGGCTTTCAGCCCGTTGTACCGGCAGATCAAGGGCCTGATCACGCGCGATTTGCAAGCCGGCGCCTGGAAGCCGGGTGAGGCCATCCCCAGTGAGCTGGACCTGGCAGCACGCTTCAAGGTCAGCCAGGGCACCGTGCGCAAGGCCATCGACGAGCTGGCGGCCGACAACCTGCTGGTGCGCCGCCAGGGCAAGGGCACGTTTGTGGCCACCCACGCCGAGCAGCAAATCCAGTACCGCTTCTTGCGCCTGATGCCCGACGGCGGCGGCCCGCGCGAGATGCAGCGCCGGCTGCTGGACTGCCGCCGTACCCGCGCCCCCGCCGACGTGGCGCGCGCGCTGGCCTGCAAAAGCGGTGACGCGGTGGTGCAGCTGCGCCGCCTGCTGCTGGCCCAGGGCCGGCCGGTGGTGCTGGACGAGATCTGGCTGCCCGGCGCGCTGTTCAAGGGGCTGACGGCCGAGCGGCTGGCCGGCTACAAAGGCCCGCTGTACGGCATGTTCGAGGCGGAATTTGGCGTGCGCATGATCCGCGCCGAAGAAAAGATCAAGGCCTTGACGGCCAACCCCGCCGACGCTCACCTGCTGGCCCTGCCCGCCGGCGCCCCGCTGCTCAGCGTGGAGCGGCTGTCATTCACCTACGGTGACAAACCCGTGGAGCTGCGACGTGGGCTGTACAACACCGACCAGCACTTCTACCGCAATGCGTTGAATTGAGGATGAGTCGCCTTGCCGGGGCCCGCGCATCGGGCTGTGCATCAGCGCCCAGTAAGTCTGCTGCATTGCAATAAACTCTAGCGGTTTTCCCTGATTTGTCACCGCCACCCACGAGACCAAAGCCATGGCAGACCCTTCCAGCCCCACCGCCCTGAGTCGGCCCAAAACCCGGCCCAAAACCCGGCCCGGCGAGCACATGCGCCTGATCGACGCGCTGCAATACCGCCTGCCGGTGGCCGGCCTGGTGTCCATCCTGCACCGGGTCAGCGGCATGCTGATGTTCTTTTTGCTGCCGTTCATCGTCTGGATGTTCGATGCCAGCGTCACGTCCGAGATCTCGTTCGACGGCTTCACCAGCGCGTTTGTGGCCGGTATCGGTTTTGTGCCCGGGTTCATCATCAAGCTGGTCGCGCTGGCGCTGATCTGGGCGTATCTGCACCATGCAGTGGCGGGTGTGCGCCACCTGTGGATGGACGCCACCCACAGCGTGAGCAAGCAGCAGGGCCACGCAACGGCGCTGGCCACGCTGGCCATCAGCATCGTGCTGACCCTGGCGCTGGGTGCCAAGCTGTTCGGCTTGTTCTGACCAAAAAAGGCAAAAACAACATGGCTGTCAACTACGGATCAAAGCGCCTGGTGGTGGGTGCGCATTACGGGTTTCGAGACTGGCTCAGCCAGCGCGCCACGGCGGTGGTGATGGCGCTGTTCACGCTGGCGCTGCTGGCGCAGGTGATTTTTGGCGGCCCGGTGGGCTATGACAGCTGGGCCGGCATCTTCTCGCGCCAGTGGATGAAGGTGCTCACCTTTGTCGTCATCCTGTCGCTGGCCTGGCATGCCTGGGTGGGCATGCGCGATGTCTGGATGGATTACCTCCAGCCGGTGGGCCTGCGCCTGGTGGCGCAAGTGGCCACCATCGGCTGGCTGATCGGCTGCGCCGGCTGGGCGGTGCAGGTGCTGTGGAGACTCTAGCTTGGCCCACCCCGCAAGCGCTTTGCTTGCGTTTGCCGGGTTGCATCCCCCTCTTTTGGCTGAAGGTTGATCGACATGGTTTCTAGTTCTGTGGCGCGTCGCAAGTTCGACGTGGTGATCGTCGGTGCCGGCGGCTCGGGCATGCGGGCCTCATTGCAACTGGCCCGCGCCGGGCTGAACGTGGCGGTGCTGTCCAAGGTCTTCCCCACGCGCAGCCACACCGTGGCGGCGCAGGGCGGCATCGGCGCCTCGCTCGGCAACATGAGTGAGGACAACTGGCACTTCCACTTCTACGACACCATCAAGGGCTCGGATTGGCTGGGCGACCAGGACGCCATCGAGTTCATGTGCCGCGAGGCCGGCAAGGTGGTGTATGAGCTTGAGCACTTCGGCATGCCGTTTGACCGCAATGCCGACGGCACCATCTACCAGCGGCCGTTTGGCGGCCACACTGCCAACTACGGTGAGAAACCGGTGCAGCGTGCCTGCGCAGCGGCTGACCGCACCGGCCACGCCATGCTGCACACGCTGTACCAGCAAAACGTCAAGGCCCGCACCCAGTTTTTTGTCGAGTGGATGGCGCTGGATCTGATCCGCGACGCCGACGGCGATGTGCTGGGCGTGGTGGCCATGGAGATGGAGACCGGTGAGGTCTACCAGTTTGAAGCCAAGACCACGCTGCTGGCCACCGGCGGCGCGGGCCGTATTTACGCCGCCAGCACCAATGCCTTCATCAACACCGGTGACGGGCTTGGTTTGGCCGCACGGGCCGGCATCCCGCTCGAAGACATGGAGTTCTGGCAGTTCCACCCCACTGGCGTGGCCGGTGCCGGTGTGCTGCTCACCGAAGGCTGCCGGGGTGAGGGTGCGATCTTGCGCAACGCCACCGGTGAGCGCTTCATGGAGCGCTACGCGCCGACATTGAAAGACCTCGCGCCGCGCGATTTTGTCTCGCGCTGCATGGACCAAGAGATCAAGGAAGGGCGTGGCTGCGGCCCGAACAAGGATTACATCGAGCTCGACATGACCCACCTGGGCAGCGACACCATTCTCAAGCGCCTGCCCAGCGTGTTTGAGATCGGCCACAACTTTGCCAATGTCGATATCACCAAAGAATCCATTCCGGTGGTGCCCACCATCCATTACCAGATGGGTGGCATCCCCACCAACATCAATGGCCAGGTGGTTGTGCCCAAAGGCGAGGGCGCTGAGCGCAACCCGAACAGCGTGGTGAATGGCCTGTATGCGGTAGGTGAATGCTCATGCGTCAGCGTGCACGGCGCCAACCGGCTGGGCACCAACTCGCTGCTCGATTTGCTGGTATTTGGCCGGGCCGCCGGCAACCACATTGTCGAAGCCTTCAAAAGCGCCGACAAAACCCACAAACCACTGCCGGCCGATGCCGCCGACAAATCGCTGGCCCGCATCGCCCGGCTCGACGCCAGCACCTCGGGTGAATATGCCCAGGACGTGGCCAATGCCATCCGCGACACGATGCAACTGCATGCCGGTGTGTTCCGCACCCAGGCGTCGATGGACGAGGGCACTCGCAAGATTGCCGCACTGCGTGAGCGGGTGGCCGGTATCACGCTGAAAGACAAAAGCCGCGTCTTCAATACCGCCCGCATCGAGGCGCTGGAGGTTGAGAACCTGATCGAGGCAGCGCAAGCCACGATTGAATCGGCCGCCGCCCGCCATGAATGCCGGGGTGCACACACGGTGTCGGACTATGAGCGCCTGGCCGACGATGCGCAGTTTCCACTGGGCCGCAATGATGCGCAGTGGATGAAGCACACGCTGTGGTACAGCCAGGGCAACCGGCTGGATTACAAACCGGTGCAGCTCAAACCGCTGACAGTGGACAGCGTGCCGCCCAAAGTGCGCACGTTTTAACTGCCGCAAGCCATCGGGCACAGAAAGCCAACAAAATGACGAAGCGCACCTTTCAGATTTACCGTTACGACCCGGATAGCGACGCCAAGCCCTATATGCAGTCCATCGATGTTGACTTGGACGGCAGTGAGCGCATGCTGCTCGACGCGCTGATGAAGCTGAAATCAGTTGATCCGGCGATCAGCTTCCGCCGCAGTTGCCGTGAGGGGGTTTGCGGCTCGGACGCGATGAACATCAACGGCAAAAACGGCCTGGCCTGCCTGACGAATATGCGCGATCTGCCCGGTGTGGTGGTGCTAAAACCCCTGCCGGGCCTGCCAGTGATCCGCGATCTGATTGTGGACATGACGCAGTTTTTCAAACAGTACAACTCGATCAAACCGTATCTGGTGAACGACGAGATACCCCCCGAAAAAGAGCGGCTGCAATCACCCGAAGAGCGTGATGAGCTGAACGGCCTGTATGAATGCATTCTGTGCGCCAGTTGCTCTACCGCTTGCCCCAGTTTCTGGTGGAACCCCGACAAATTTGTCGGCCCGGCCGGCTTGCTGCAAGCCTATCGCTTTATTGCCGACAGCCGCGACCAAGACACCGCCGGCCGGCTCGACAATCTGGAAGACCCGTACCGCTTGTTCCGCTGCCACACCATCATGAATTGCGTGGACGTGTGCCCGAAGGGCTTGAACCCGACCAAGGCCATCGGCAAGATCAAAGAGCTGATGGTGCGCCGTGCGATTTAGGTGCGTGTCAGACTGGTGATGGTGACCCCGCCTGTGCCTGCCGTGCTGGACGACAGCGCCCTGATCGGCAGTACCGAGTTGAGCCGGTTGCGCTGGCGCTGCCGGCGTGGGCTGCTGGAAAACGATTTGTTTGTGGCACGGTTCTTCAAACGCCACGAGGCCGGTTTGACGGTGCGCCACGCCACCGGTTTGCAAGTGCTGATGGACTTGGCCGACAACGATTTGCTGGATTTGCTGCTGGCCCGCTGCGAGCCCGAACATGAACTGGCCTGCCCCGAGGTGATCGAGGTACTTGGCATGCTGCGTGCAAGAGATTGACGTGCTGACAGATCGACGACCCCAACAGAACCTGACCAAGAAAGGGATAAACCATGACCCCGTCTGACGTGAAAGCCACCTTGTCGTTCTCTGACGGCAGCCCCAGCATGGAGTTGCCGCTGTACAAAGGCAGCATCGGCCCGGATGTGATCGATATCCGCAAGCTGTACGGCCAGACGGGCAAGTTCACCTATGACCCGGGGTTTTTGTCCACCGCGTCGTGCAATTCCACCATCACCTATATTGATGGCGACAAGGGGGAATTGCTGTACCGCGGTTACCCGATCGAGCAACTGGCCGAGAACTGTGATTTTCTCGAAACCTGCCACCTGCTGCTGTACGGTGATTTGCCCGACGCGGCGCAAAAGCTGGATTTCACCGCCCGCGTGACCAACCACACGATGGTCAACGAGCAGATGCAATTTTTCTTGCGAGGGTTTCGGCGCGACGCCCATCCGATGGCCATCATGACGGGCCTGGTGGGCGCACTGTCGGCCTTCTACCACGACAGCACCGATATCAACAACCCGGTGCACCGTGAGATTGCCGCCATCCGGCTGATCGCCAAAATGCCGACGCTGGTGTCGATGGCCTACAAGTACACGCAGGGCCAGCCCTATATGTACCCGCGCAACACGTTGTCGTATTCGGCCAACTTCATGCACATGATGTTTGCCAACCCGTGTGAAGATTATGTGCAGAACGATGTATTGGTGCGGGCGATGGACCGCATCTTCATCCTGCATGCCGACCATGAGCAAAATGCGTCCACGTCCACAGTGCGGCTGTGCGGCAGCTCGGGCACCAACCCGTTTGCCGCCATTGCCGCCGGTGTGGCCTGTTTGTGGGGCCCGGCACACGGCGGCGCCAACGAGGCCTGCTTGAACATGCTGGGTGATATCCAGAAGATGGGCGGTGTCGAGAAAATTGGTGAGTTCATCAAGCAGGTGAAGGACAAAAACTCCACCGTCAAGCTGATGGGCTTTGGCCACCGGGTTTACAAGAACTACGACCCGCGCGCCAAACTGATGCGCGAAACCTGCCATGAGGTGCTGGGCGCACTTGGGTTGGAGAATGATCCGCTGTTCAAGCTGGCGATGGCGCTGGAGAAAATAGCGCTCGAAGACGAGTATTTTGTGGCGCGCAAGCTGTACCCGAACGTCGATTTTTATTCCGGCATCGTGCAGCGCGCCATTGGCATTCCGGTGCCGCTGTTCACCGCGATATTTGCGCTGGCCCGCACGGTGGGCTGGATTGCGCAGCTCAATGAGATGATCGGTGATCCGGAGTACAAGATCGGCCGGCCGCGCCAGTTGTATGTGGGCGCAGTGCAGCGCAACGTCAAACCGATCAGTGAGCGCTGACAACGCATTAACGACGCCATAATCGCGCAATGACGGTGCCATAACGGTGCCCCGCCAAGCCAGCAGCGCCGCCTTCGGGCGGCTTTTTGCTGGCCACGCGGGTCAGACCCTGGGCCGCTGCGGCGTGGCGCAAAATGCCGGCTTGACCCAGATTCCCCGCTGAAAGGACACCCCATGCAAGGCGACCCGCAAGTCATCCACTGGCTGCAAGCGCAGCTGAAAAACGAACTGACCGCGATCAACCAGTACTTTGTGCACTACCGCATGTTCAAGCACTGGGGTTTTGAGCGCATGGCCAAGAAGGAATACGAAGAGTCGATCGGCGAGATGAAACATGCCGACGCGCTGATGGAGCGGCTGTTCACGCTGGACGCGCTGCCCAATCTGCAAGACCTGGGCAAGCTGCTGATCGGCGAGACGCTGGTGGAGGCGCTGGGCTGCGACCTGAAATCCGAGCAGGGCGCGCAGGCCACCGTCAAAGACGCCATCGTGCAGTGTGAGCTGTCGCGGGATTTTGTCTCGCGCGCGTTGTTTCAGCACATCCTGCACGACACCGAAGAGCACATCGACTTTCTTGAAACCCAGCTCGACCTGGTCAGCAAGGTGGGTGAGCAGAACTACCTGCAAACCCAGCTGGGTGGCTGACGACACGGCAGGCTCGATTTTCGTCAGCGAACAGTTTGTAGATATTTGTTCGCAGGCGTATCATGGATGGCAATCCATGCTACAAAGTTGCCGATGAATGCCGTGCTCTCGCCCACACCGCAGGCCGTCAACCTGCAATCGTCCAGCGCCGGGGCGGCGGCGTTGCGCACCTTCTGGCGGCTGGCCGATGCCTGGCAGCTCAGCGTGGCTGAGCAGCTCACCTTGCTGGGCGTGGGCCGCACCACGCTGTACCAGTGGAAGCAGGGCAAGGTGGGCCCGCTCGACCGCCATGTGCTGGAGCGCCTGTCCTACCTGTTTGGCATTTATGCCGCGCTGCAAATCCTGCTGCCCGTGCCCGAGCGTGCCAACGAGTGGCTACGCAAGCCCAATGACGCGCCGCTGCTGGGCGGGCAGTCAGCGCTCAGCCGCATGCTGGGTGGCCAGGTGGCTGATCTGTTTGTGGTGCGCCAGTACCTCGACGCGCAGCGCGGCGGCAAGGCTTGACAGCCGGCCCGTCCGTCCCATCCGGCCCGCCGGTTGAGCCGGTCCAGCCCGCCGATGTGCCGGTCAGCGCGCTGGCCTGGCTGCCTTGCCATCGGCTGGTGGCCAGCCGCTACCCCACCGTCGGGCTGTACGACGACATCGCCCGGCCTGAAGACCTGGACGTGGTATTTGCCATCGAGGCCCTGACCCATCCGCGCTTGCGCCAGGCACTGGGTGCGCTGTCGCTGGTGGCGCCGGCCGACCGTGCCATCGGGCCGGGCGCCACGCTGATCATGGCCCCTTTCACTCACCTGAACCCGGAGGGCTCGCGCTTCAGTGACGGCAGCTACGGTGTGTATTACGCCGCTGACTCGCTGGACACCGCGATTGCCGAGGTCAGCCACCACCGGGCGCGGTTTCTGGCCCGCACCGCCGAGCCCGAAATCGATGTCGATCTGCGCTGGGTGCAGGCCGATCTGCGGCAGCCGGCGGTGCATGACATCCGCCACCCGGGCCCTGGCGCGGCCGATTTCTCGCGCCTGCACGACCCCGATCACTACGGCGCCAGCCAGGCGCTGGGGCGCGCGCTGCGCAGCCAGGCCAGCCTGGCGCTGGCCTACAACAGCGTGCGCCGTGCGGGTGGCCAGTGCGTGGCGGTGTTTGTGCCGCGTGCGCTGGCCCGGGCCCGGCCGGTGGGCCATTTAAGCCTGCACTGGGACGGCCAGCGCATCTCGCACTGGTTCGAGAAAAGTGAGCCGCGCGTGGTGCCGCGCCCCTTGCGCTGAGGCTATCGCTTGCAAATACGAATCCTTCGTATTACAGTTGAGGCATGATTGTTTGCATCTGCCACCGCGTCTCTGACCGCGACATCGCCCGCGCCGTGCGTGCCGGCTGCGACAGTTTTGAAGCCTTGCAAGACGATTTGCGGGTGGCCACTGCTTGCGGCGCCTGCCACGATTGCGCGTCGGCCACCTTCCGCGAGCACACCTTGCCGGCCGGTGCGCGGGTGGGTGAGTCGGGGGGCGTGTTGGCGGACGTGCTGGCGGACGGGTTGGCGGGCACTTCCGGGCCGGCGGCGCCTGGCCAGGCCGCCGGGCAGCATGCCGTGCCGATGCCGATGCGCATGCCCACACCGCTGCGGCGCCATGCGGCGGCGGCGCACGTCACGGCCTGAGTGTTGCGGGGCGGCACGGGCCGCGTGGCCGCCGCGTCGCGGTGTCTGGGCGCCGGCCCTGCCCGCGCCTGATGGCGCAGTGACTCGATGAATGAGCTGTTCATCGGCCTGGGCATCCTGGCTTGGAAGCCCTGGCTTGGCAGCTTGCTGCTGCCGCCCGTGCCCTTGCTGCTGCTGGTGTTGGTGGGGGTGTGGTTGTTGGTCGGCCGGCGCCAGCCGTCGCGGCCGACCGGGCCCACGTTGCTGCGCGGGCCGTCACAGCGGCGTCGGGTACTGGGCTGGGCCTGCCTGCTGGCGGGGTTGATCGGCTTGTGGCTGGCTGCCACCACCGCGCTGGGCGCGACGCTGGTCCGGGTGCTCACCGATCCGCCACCACCGCTGAGCGCGGCGCAGCGCGCTGGCCTGCGCGGCGCGCCGCACACCGCCATCCTGGTGCTGGGGGCGGGGCGCCAACTGCAGGCCCCTGAGTACGGCACGGCTGATCTGCGCCCGCTGACCCTGCAACGCCTGCGCTACGGCTTGTGGCTGGCGCGCCAGACCGGCCTGCCGGTGGGCTACAGCGGCGGCCTGGGCCACGGTGCGTCGGCCGGCCCGACCGAGGCCGACGTGGCCGGCGGCATTGCCGAGCGCGATTTTGGCCTGCGCCTGCGCTGGCTCGAAGACCAGTCTCGCGACACCGACGAAAACGCCCGCTTCAGCCTGCGCCTGCTGCACGCCGACGGCGTGCAGACCGTTGTGCTGGTGACGCACGATTTTCACCAGCGGCGCGCGCTGGCCGCCTTTGCCCGGGCCAGCCAGCGTGACGGCGTGACGATGGCCGTGCTGCCGGCGCCACTGGGCGGGCGTGCAGCCAGTGCGCTGGGCCTGGCGGACTGGCTGCCCTCGGCTGACGGCTTTGCGTTGACGCGCAATGCGCTGCACGAGTGGCTGGGCCGGCTGGCGGGCGCCTGACGGGTGCCTGACGGGCGGGCTCAGCCCAGGTCCGATCCGGTCGGTGCGCGTTTGCGGCCGTGCACCATCGCCCGCACCAGGTTCTTGCGGTGGCGCAGGCGAGCAACGCAATCATGCGAATGATTCACGCGAATGATTCATGTTGTGTTGCGCTGAACCGGACAGCGTCACCCGCCAGATCGGGAAAGATTCCCGGTGCCACGGCAGCGCTTCTTGCGCAAAGTCGGGTGGTGCGCAGCGCAGCCCTGCGCTGCCCTGGGCCGCAAAAGCCAAAACACCCTGGAGACACCGTGACCCGCCGCCGCCGATCTGCCTTTCTGCTCACTGCCGGCCCCGCCTGCCTGGCCCTGTTGGCCCCCGCCGCGCTGGCGCAAGGCGCGCCCCAGCAGGTGGAGGTGATCGGTGTGGCGCCTCTGGCCGGCCTGGGCGTGCCCAAAGACCAGCTGGCGGCCCATGTGCAGACCGCGCGCGCCGCCGACATCGAGCGCAGCCATGCTATCGACCTGACCAGCTTCCTCAGCCGCCAACTCGGCAGCGTGCACCTCAACGAGACCCAGAACAACCCGTTCCAGCCGGACGTCAACTTTCGCGGCTTCACCGCGTCGCCGTTGCTGGGCACGGCGCAAGGCTTGTCGATCTACCTCGACGGCGTGCGCTTGAACCAACCGTTTGGTGAGGTGGTGAGCTGGGACTTGATCCCCAAATCGGCGATCTCGGCGATCACGCTGATGCCGGGCTCGAACCCGCTGTTCGGCCTCAATACGCTGGGCGGCGCGCTGCTGGTCCAGACCAAGGATGGGCTGAAGAACCCCGGCAGTGTGGTGCAGCTGCTGGCCGGCAACCACCGCCGCGTGGCGGTGGAGTTCGAGACCGGCGGCCGCCGTGCGGTTGAGGCGCCCGACGCCGCCGTGCGCGAGCTGAACTGGTTTGTCACCGGCAACCGGTTTCATGAGCAAGGCTGGCGCAGCGCGTCGCCCAGCGATGTCAGCCAGTTGTTTGGCAAGCTGGGCGGCCAGCTGGGTGATGCCCGGCTGGTGCTGACAGCGGCGGCGGCCGACAACACGCTGAACGGCAACGGCCTGCAAGAGCTGCGCTTGCTGGCGCGCGACGCGGCCAGCGTCTACACCCAGCCCGACACCACACGCAACCGGTCGCTGCTGCTCAACCTGGCGGCCAGTGGGTCGCTGGGCACCGCACTGTCGTTCTCCAGCCAGGCCTATTTCAGGCGCATCAACACGGCCACCTATAACGGCGACATCAACGAGGGCGCGCTCAACCAGTCGGTCTACCAGCCCAATGCCGACGAGCAGGCCGCGTTGACGGGCGCCGGCTACAGCGGTTTTCCGCTGGCCGGTGAGACGGCTGGCAACACCGCGTTTCCAAAATGGCGCTGCATTGCCAACGCATTGCTGCGCGCCGTGCCCGGTGAAAAATGCAACGGGCTGATCAACCAGTCGCGCACGGCGCAAACCCAGTGGGGGCTGGCCGGGCAACTGGAGGGCCAGTCGACGTGGGCCGGCTTGGCGCACCGCTTTGTGGCCGGCGCGGCACTCGACTGGAGCCGGGCGCGCTTCACGCAGGGCTCGGAGCTGGGCTACCTGACACCTGCGCACGCCGTCGTCGGCGTGGGCGCGTTTGGCGACGGCGTGACCGGCGGTGACGTGGACGGCGTGCCTTACGACAGCCGCGTCGATCTGGCCGCCCGCAACCGCACCTGGAGCGTATTTGCCAGCGACACCCTGGCGATCAATGCCCGCACCCACCTCACCGTGGCGGGCCGCTACAACCGCACGGTGGTGCAAAACCGCGACGCGATCACCCCGGGCGGCGGTGCCGGCTCACTCGATGGTGACCACGTTTTTGCCCGCCTCAACCCGGCCATCGGCCTGACGTTTGCCGCCAGCCCGGCGTTGACGGCCTATGCCGGCGCCAACCAGGGCAGCCGGGCGCCGTCGGCCATCGAGCTGGGCTGCGCTGACCCGGCCAACCCTTGCAAATTGCCCAACGCGATGGCCGGCGACCCGCCGCTCAAGCAGGTGGTCACCACCACCTGGGAGGCCGGACTGCGCGGCGCCATCGACGCCGGGGCCACCGGCAGTGCGGCCGGCGGCACGCGCTGGAACATCGGCGTCTTCCGTGCCGACAACCGGGACGACCTGCTGTTTGTCGCCGACAACGCCGCCGGCTTCGGTTACTTCAAGAACTTTGGCCAGACCCGCCGCCAGGGGCTGGAGGCCGGCTTGTCCACCACACTGACCGGTGCCGCCCGGGCCGGCACGGTGCCGGCCGGTGCCGCCCGCGGCGTCACGGTGGGCGCCAACTACACCTGGCTGGATGCCACCTACCGCAGCGCCGAGGTGCTGGGCGGCGCCGGCAACAGCGGCAATGACGCGGCGCTGGCCGGGTTTGCCGGCGTGGACGGCAACATCAAGGTGCGGCCCGGTGACCGCCTGCCGCTGATCCCGCGCCACCTGCTCAAGCTGTTTGCCGACCTGCCGCTGGGCGCCGCCTTCTCGCTGGCCGCCGATGTCACGGCGGTGGCCGGCGCACTGGCCCGGGGCAATGAGAACAACGCCCACCAGGCCGACGGGGTTTATTACCTCGGCCCGGGCCGCAGCGCCGGTTATGCGGTGCTCAACCTGGGCGGTGATTGGCGGCCCGCGCCCGGGTTGACGGTGTTTGTGCAGGTCAACAACCTGCTGGACCGGCGCTACCACAGCGCCGCGCAACTGGGCGCCACCGGGTTCGATGGCAACGGCCACTTCCAGGCCCGGCCGTTTGCGGCCAATGCCAACGGCGACCGGCCGTTGGTGCACTCCACCTTCTTCGCGCCGGGGGCGCCGCGCAGCTTCTGGCTGGGGCTGCGTTACGCCTTCGGCAGTTGACGGCGCTGCCCGCGTCAAAGCCCGGCGATGTAGTGCGCGAGGTTGTCGATGTCGGCGTCAGTCAGCGTGGCGCAGACGGCCGTCATGTTGCCGGCGTCGTTGGTGCGCTCACGGGCCTTGAAGGCCCGCAACTGCTTGACCACATAGTCAAACGGCTGGCCGGCCACCCGGGGGATCTCGTTCTGGCCGGCAAAACCGCCCAGGTGGCACATGGTGCACAGCGTCTCGTCGGCCTTGACCTTGCCCAGCCGGGCCTTGGCCGCGTCGGGCTGAAACGGCGCGGGCACCAGCTTTTGCCCGGCAAACCAGTTGCCCAGCTCGCGCATCTCGTCGCGGCTCAAATCCTTGACCATCGGCGACATCAGCGCGTTGCTGCGCCGGCCCTCCTGAAAATCACGCAGTTGCAAATACAGGTAGCGCGCCGTCTGGCCGGCCAGCGCCGGCATCTCGGCCAGCACCGGATTGCCCTGCGGGCCGTGGCAGGCAGCGCACAGCGCGGCTTTGGCCGGCGGGGCCACGGCGGCCGCAGGCGGGGCGGCGCTTTGGGCCAGCGCCGCCGCCCCGCCCAGCAGCAGGGTGCTGGCACAGGTCAGGACAAACGTCGGGATTGACGTCGGGACAAACGTCAGGGCAAACGTCAGGACAAACGGCCAACGGATTCGGTTCATCGGCATCGGTGCAGGCCCAAAAAAACCGCCCCGGCAAGGCGATCCCGCCGGGGCATGGTGCGCAGTGTGCCGCCGCCAGCGGGCGCGCGGGTTGCCTCAAGGCAGCGCAAACACGATCACCGAGTTGCCGCGCTTGAAGTCAAGCTGGGTGTTGCCACCCGCTGCCACCGCCACATACTGTTTGCCGGCCACCGTGTAGCTGACGGCCGGTGCGTTGACCCCCGCGCCGCACTGGTATTGCCACAGCATCTTGCCGGTCTTGGCATCAAAGGCGCGGAACAGGCCGTTGCCCTCGCCGTTGAACACCAAGCCGCCCGCAGTGGCCAGCACGCCACCGATCAGTGGCTGGTCGGTGTCAAACTTCCAGGCCAGCTTGCCGGTGTCGAGGTTGACCGCGGCCAGCCGCCCAAATTGCTTCTCAGCCGCAATGGCCTTGAACGCACCGCCCAGCCACAGCTTGCCGCCGGGGTATTTGCTCTCCTCAACGTGGTAGGTCATGGGCTGGTGCAGATTGGCCGCGTAGGCCATGCGCAGCTTCGGATTGACCGCCATCGGGCTCCACTCGACCCCGCCGTTGGCGCCGGGCAGCATGCGCGCGCCGTCCTTGGTGGGCAGCACCCACATGTTCTCCTGCGGCACCAT
>JANMKO010000163.1:0-6390 GCA_031372085.1 Betaproteobacteria bacterium | reverse complement strand
CATCACCAGCCTGGGCGCACGCACCGATGTCAATGACGCGGTGCACGCCTGGGGCGGCGTGGTGCTGCACGACATCATCAACAACAAATTTGCCCACAAGGCCATCGACAAAGGCGCTGACGGCCTGATCGCGGTGGCCGCTGGCGCCGGTGGCCATGCCGGCACCAAAAGCCCGTTTGCGCTGATTCAAGAGATTCGCCAGTGGTTTGACGGCCCGGTGGCGCTGTCGGGCAGCATTGCCAGCGGCGGCGCGGTGCTGGCCGCGCAGGCCATGGGCGCAGATTTTGGCTACATCGGCTCGGCCTTCATCGCCACCGAAGAAGCGCGCGCCGCCGACGGCTACAAGCAGGCCATCGTCGATGCCAGCTCGGACGACATCGTCTACAGCAACCTGTTCACGGGCGTGCACGGCAACTACCTGGCGCCGTCGATCCGCAATGCCGGGCTTGACCCCGACAAGTTGCCCGACAGCGACCCGAGCAAGATGAACTTTGGCGGGGACGCCAAGAAAGCCTGGAAAGACATCTGGGGTTGCGGCCAGGGCATCGGCGCGGTGGACAAAATCGTCAGCACGGCCGAGTTGGTGGCCCGGCTGCGGCGAGAGTACGGCGCGGCGCGCGCCCGTTTGGGCCTGGTTGTGCCATCACCTGCCGGCCTGGCCATGGCCTGAGCGACAGGGCAACTTGATGACCGATGCCGATGCTGATGCCGATGCCGTTGTAGCGGCAGCACCTGCTGCCCCGGTGGCCGCCAGCGCGCTGGCCGCGCAGATCGATGCCGCCGCCGCAGCCGTCGCAGCGCAAGTGATCGCCTGGCGGCGCGATTTCCACGCCCACCCCGAGTTGGGCAACCGCGAGTTCCGCACCGCCGCCATCGTCGCCGCGCATTTGCAGCGCCTGGGCTTTGATGCGGTGCGCACCGGCGTGGCCCACACCGGCGTGGTGGGCCTGCTGATCGGCGGCCTGCCCGGCCCGACGGTGGCGCTGCGCGCCGACATGGACGCCCTGCCGGTGGCCGAGGAGGTGGACCTGCCGTTTGCCTCCAAGGTGCGCACCGACTGGAACGGTGAGCAAGTGGGCGTGATGCACGCCTGCGGCCACGATGCCCACACCGCCATTCTGATGGGCGTGGCCGAGGTGCTGGCCGGCCAGCGTGCGGGGCTGCGCGGCTCGGTCAAGTTCATCTTCCAGCCGGCCGAAGAGCTGCCGCCCGAGGGCGAGGACGGCGGTGCCCGGATGATGGTGGCCGAGGGTGCGCTGGACAACCCCCGGCCGGCGGCCATCTTCGGCCTGCATGTCACGTCGCGCCTGGCACTGGGCGTGATCGGCTACCGGCCCGGGCCCACCATGGCCAGCGCCGACAACCTGAAGATCACCATCCACGGCCGCCAGACCCACGGCGCGATGCCGTGGTCGGGGGTCGATCCCATCGTCACCGCCGCCCAGGTGGTGCTGGGCCTGCAAACAGTGGTCAGCCGGCAGATCGATCTGACGCAAGAGCCGGCGGTCGTCACCATCGGTGTCATCAGGGGCGGCCTGCGTGAAAACATCATCCCCGACACGGTAGAGATGCGCGGCACGATCCGCAGCTTTGACGAGGCCATGCGCGACGACATCCATGAGCGCGTCACCACGCTGGCCGAGGCCATCAGCCGGGGATCGCGCGCTGGCTGCACGGTGTGCATCCGCAAGAACTACCCGGTCACCGTCAACGACCCGGCGCTCACCGCCGCCATGCTGCCCACGCTGCGCCGGGTGGCCGGCGCCGCCAATCTGCACCTGGTGCCCAAGGTGATGGGGTCGGAGGATTTTTCGTTCTTCCAGCAGGTGGTGCCGGGGCTGTTCTTTTTTGTCGGCGTCACGCCGCCCGGCACCCACCCGGTGGCCGCCGCGCCCAATCATTCACCGCGCTTTTTTGTCGATGAGGGTTGTTTGCTGCCCGGCGTGCGGGCGCTGGCGCACCTGGCGTGCGACTACCTCGACGCGCACTCAGCCGGCGCTTGAGTGGGCTTGGGCGTTTGGCCCGCGCTCGGGTCGGCTGGCGCCACTTCAAGATCACTGTCGCAGCCCACGCCGGCAGCAATCCAGCGCCGCGCCAGCCACCGCAGCGCGGGCCGCAACAGCGCCGGCAGGCGCGGCCACAGCGCCTGCGGCGCGGCCAGCACGGCGCAGTGGTAGCGCTGCGCACCGGCCTGCCAGCGCAGGGCGGTGCAGGCGCCGTGGCGCCGGCCGCTTACCAGCATGCCCAGGGGGCAGGGCTGCCAGGCACAGCACACGCCGCAGCCGTTGCAGGCTGCGCCGGGCGCCGGTTTGGCCGGCGCCAGCGCTTGCAGGTAAATCACCGGGTAGGCCATCCAGGCCACAGTTTGTTCGCAACGGCCCGGTTTTGTCAGTTAAACAGCAGGTCGGCGGGTGTTCAATCCCGGCCATGCCCCGCACAAACCCGGTGTTAAAGTGCGCAGCCTGAAAGCAGCCCAGACCCTTTCGTGCCCCCTTGCTGGCCGGCTAAAAACCGGTGTTGATCCACAGCAAGGCAGGTCGCTAATCCGCCAACCGGTCGAGCCGGGCTGCGGAAGGTTTCCAACCCATCGTAGCCCCGGAAACCGGGGCAAAAGGTGACAGCGAAATGATGCAGCAATACAGGTCCAACTCTTACCTGTTTGGGGGCAATGCCCCGTATGTCGAAGCGCTTTACGAGGCGTATCTCGACAACCCCGGCAGCGTGCCCGACACCTGGCGCGCTTACTTTGACAACCTGCAAAACGTGCCCGCCACCGATGGCTCTGAGGCGCGTGATGTGGCCCATGCGCCGGTGGTTGAATCATTTGCCCAGCGCGCCAAGGCGAATGCCTTTGCGTTGAAGGCGAGCTCGGCCGATCTGGCCGTGGCGCGCAAACAGGTGCATGTGCAGTCGCTGATTGCGGCTTATCGTTTTCTAGGCTCGCGCTGGGCCGATCTTGATCCGCTCAAGCGCACCGAGCGGCCCAAGATACCCGAGCTGGAGCCGGCGTTCTACGACCTGAGTGAGTCCGACATGGACATCACCTTCAGCGCCGCCAACACGTATTTCGGCAAATCCGAGAACATGACTTTGCGCGAGATCATGCAGGCGCTGCGCGAAACCTATTGTGGGTCTATCGGTGCCGAGATCATGCACTGCACCGACCCGACCGAGAAACGCTGGTGGCAAGAGCGGCTGGAGTCGATCCGCAGCAAGCCCAGTTTCTCGATCGACGAGAAAAAGCACATCCTGGATCGGCTCACGGCCTCAGAAGGGCTTGAGCGCTACCTGCACACCAAATATGTGGGCCAAAAGCGCTTCTCGCTCGAAGGCAGTGAGAGTTTTATAGCGTCGATGGACGAGGTGGTGCAGCGCGCCGGTGCCAACGGCGTGCAGGAAATGGTGATCGGAATGGCCCACCGCGGCCGGCTGAATGTGCTGGTCAATATCCTGGGCAAGATGCCAAAGGATTTGTTTGCCGAGTTTGACCACACCGCGCCTGAGAATCTTCCGTCGGGCGATGTCAAATACCACCAGGGTTTCTCCAGCGACATCACCACCCCCGGCGGGCCGCTGCATTTGAGCCTGGCGTTCAACCCGTCCCACCTGGAGATCGTCAACCCGGTGGTCGAGGGCTCGGTCAAGGCCCGCATGGACCGGCGCGGCGACAAGACCGGCGCGCAAGTGCTGCCGGTGCTGGTGCACGGTGATGCCGCTTTTGCCGGCCAGGGCGTGGTGATGGAGACACTGGCGCTGGCCCAAACCCGGGGCTATTACACCGGCGGCACGCTGCACATCGTCATCAACAACCAGATCGGCTTCACCACCAGTGACCCGCGTGATTCACGCTCTACCCTGTACTGCACTGACGTCGTCAAGATGATCGAGGCGCCGGTGCTGCATGTGAACGGCGACGACCCCGAGGCGGTGGTGCTGTGCACCCAGATCGCGCTGGATTACCGGCAGAAGTTCAAGAAAGACGTGGTGGTGGACATCATCTGCTTCCGCAAGCTGGGCCACAACGAGCAGGACACGCCGTCGCTCACCCAGCCGCTGATGTACAAGGTGATTGCCAAGCACCCGGGCACGCGCAAGCTGTACGGTGAAAAGCTGGTGGCCCAGGCCGTGCTGCCCGAGGGCGGCCCCGAGGAGATGGTCAAGCAACTTCGTGCCGCATTCGACGAAGGCCGGCACACGATGGACCCGGTGCTGACCAACTTCAAGAGCAAGTACGCGGTCGATTGGGTGCCGTTCCTGGGCAAGAAATGGACGGATGCAGCCGACACCGCGCTGCCGCTGGCCGAGGTCAAGCGGCTGGCCGAGCGCGTCACCAGCGTGCCCGCCAACTTCAAGGTGCACCCGCTGGTCGAGAAGGTGCTGGCCGACCGGGCGGCCATGGGCCGGGGCGAGATCAATGTCGATTGGGGCATGGGTGAGACGCTGGCCTATGCGTCGCTGGTGGCCAGTGGTTATGCCGTGCGCCTGAGCGGTGAGGATTGCGGCCGGGGCACTTTTGTGCACCGCCACGCAGTGCTGCACGACCAAAGCCGCGAGAAGTGGGACGTGGGCAGCTACACCCCGCTGGAGCACGTGGCCGACAGCCAGGCACCTTTTGTGGTGATCGATTCGATCCTGTCGGAAGAAGCGGTGCTGGGTTTTGAGTATGGTTATGCCAGCGCCGAGCCCAATACCCTGACGATCTGGGAGGCGCAGTTTGGCGATTTTGTCAACGGCGCCCAGGTGGTGATTGACCAGTTTATCGCGTCGGGTGAGGTGAAATGGGGCCGGGCCAACGGCATTGTGCTGTTGCTGCCGCATGGTTATGAAGGCCAGGGGCCTGAGCACAGCTCGGCGCGGCTGGAGCGCTTTATGCAATTGGCGGCCGACAACAATATGCAGATCGTGCAGCCTACTTCCGCCGCGCAGATATTCCATGTGCTGCGCCGGCAAATGGTGCGCATGTTTCGCAAGCCGCTGGTGATCATGACGCCAAAATCACTGCTGCGCAACAAGGATGCCACATCACCGTTGGCCGACTTCACCAAAATAGATTTCAAGACGGTGATTGGAGAGCAATATACCGATATCGTGGCGGACAAGGTCAAACGCATCATTGCCTGCTCGGGCAAGGTATATTATGACCTGGTCAAGAAGCGCGACGAACGAAAATCAACCGATGTCGCCATCATCCGGGTCGAGCAGTTATATCCGTTTCCGCACAAAGCCTTCGCGGCCGAGCTCAAGCGCTACGGCAACGCCACCGACGTGGTGTGGTGCCAAGATGAGCCGCAAAACCAGGGTGCCTGGTTTTTTGTGCAGCACTACATTCATGAGAATCTGGCCGACGGCCAGAAACTGGGTTATGCCGGGCGCGCCGCGTCCGCGTCGCCAGCGGTGGGTTATGCCCACCTGCACCAAGAGCAGCAAAAAGCGCTGCTCGACCAGGCTTTTGGCAAGCTCAAGGGCTTTGTGCTGACCAAATAGGGTGATTGCTGCGCGTGCCGCGCCGCAATAACCCGGCGTTTGACTGGCACTGCGGTGCCGGTCAACACGCCGGCAGGCCGGCGCATCGCGTCCTTACTGTATTGAATCGAGAATTTAAATGGCTATTGTTGAAGTCAAAGTCCCGCAGTTGTCTGAATCCGTGGCCGAAGCCACTTTGCTGACGTGGAAGAAAAAACCGGGTGAAGCCGTCGAAATCGATGAAATCATCATCGAGGTCGAAACCGACAAAGTGGTGCTGGAGGTGCCTGCACCGGCCGGCGGCATCCTGGCGCAAATACTGTGTGAGGACGGCGCCACCGTGGCGGCTGAGCAGGTGATTGCCCGCATCGATACCGAGGGCACGGCCGAGATCAGCCCGCTGGTGGTCAAGGCGGTGGTGTCGGACGCAGCCGCTGCGGCCACTGATCCGGTACCCGATGTGGGTGCCGGTGCCGGTGCCGGTGCCGGCATGGCTGGCGTTGCCATGCCAGCCGCCGCCAAGCTGATGGCCGATCACGCACTGACCACCGGCTCGGTGGTGGGCACCGGCAAGGACGGGCGCATCACCAAAGGCGATGTGCTGGCCAGCGTGGCTGCGGGCGCCGCCACATCCAGCACCGCCGCAGTGGCACCGCCAGCGGTGTCGGCCCCGGCCGCGCCGCCCAAAGCCGCCGCCCCGGCGCCTGCCGCCGCCAGGCCGTTGCCGACGGTGGCCGCGCCGCCGGGCACCAACCTGGGTGAGCGGCCTGCGCAGCGGGTGCCGATGTCGCGCCTGCGCGCCCGCATCGCCGAGCGGCTGGTGATGTCGCAATCCACCAACGCCATCCTGACCACCTTCAATGAGGTCAACATGGCCCCGGTGATGGAGATGCGCAAGAAGTTTCAAGAAAAGTTCGAGAAAGAGCA
>JANMKO010000136.1:0-8706 GCA_031372085.1 Betaproteobacteria bacterium | reverse complement strand
CACCAATTGGTGCTCACCGAGCGACAGCACGATGCGCTGGGCGCCGATCATCGGCTCGGGCCCCAGGCGCAGCGCCCGCGCGCCGTCGATGCGGGCGCGCAGCTCGGCGTCCAGCCAGTGGCCCGGTGGCAGCGTCTCGGGCGGCAGGCCGACAAAGCGGTAGGTTGGGCGGGCGTCGGCAGCCGCAACCGCACCCGCACCGGCACCGGCGCTGCCGGGGTTGGCCGGGTTGGACTCCAGCAGCTCGAAGCGCACCGCCACGCCGCTGGCCCGGGCCTCGGCGCGGCCGGCCTCCAGCAGCGCGGCCAGGCGCTGCGCATCGCGCTCCAGCCGGGCCTGCCCGCCGTCGCGCAGCGCCAGCCCGGCCAGGCCGGACACCAGCGCGATCAGCAGCAGCACCACCAGCAACTCCACCAGCGTGAAGCCGCCGTGGCGCCGGGCGCCGACGGTGCGGCGCTTCCGGTCGTGGCTCATGCAGGGCTTCATGCAGCGGTTCGTCTGGCGGGCCGGGCTGCGGGGCTGACCCGCAGCGCTGCGGCGGCTGCGGCTGCGGCCGCTGCGGCTATTGCCAGGAGCCGATGTCGGCGTTTTTACCGTCACCGCCAGCCGCGCCGTCGGCGCCGAGCGAAAACACATCGATCTCGCCCTTCACACCCGGATAGATGTACTGGTAGGGCCGGCCCCAAGGGTCAGCCGGCAGTTTGTCCAGGTAGGGCCGCCAGTTGGGCGGCACCGCGCCGCTGCTGGGTTTCTTGAGCAGCGCCTCCAGCCCTTGTTCGGCGCTGGGGAAGCGCTGGTTGTCCAGCTTGTACAGCTTGAGCGCCTGCATCAGGTTGTTGATGTCGGTGCGGGCGGCGGTGGCGCGGGCGTCGTCGGTGCGGTCCAGCACGTTGGGCACGATCAGCGCAGCCAGCACGCCGATGATGACCAGCACCACCATCAGCTCGATCAGCGTGAAGCCGCGCCGCAACGCCGTGACCAGCGGCCGGCGCGGCAGGCGATGCACAAAACGACGCGGTGAGACGGTGCAAATGCGCATGCGGCGGGCGGCAGCGGCGTGCCGACGGTGAGGGGCTGAAAAGCGCTGAATCATAATCGGCACATGACTTCGCGCCTGCTGTCGCTGTTGATCTGGGCCGCCGTGGCGGCAGCGGCCGTCTATTGGGGCTTGCGCCTTTTTGTGCGCCCGCAGCCGGTGCCGGCACAGGCGGTGGTGGCCAGCGTGGCCATGCCGGCCGGCGCTGATCTGACCCGCCTGCTGGGCGCACCGCCGCTGCAGCCGCCGCCCGACCTGGCCGTGCCGGTGGCCGACAGCCGCTTCCGCCTGCTGGGCGTGGTGGCGCCGCGTGCCGGCCAGCCCAGCGGGCTGGCGCTGGTGTCGGTGGACGGCAAACCGGCGCGCGCGCTGGCCGTCGGCCGAGAGTTGGAGCCCGGCCTGCGCCTGCTGACGGTCAGCCAGCGCCAGGCCGATTTTGGCGTCACCCGGGGCGCGCCCACGCTCACGCTGTCATTGCCGATGTTGGCCGAGGCCGCACGCGGCCGGCCCGGCGACGCCGCGCAGGACAGCGGTGCCGGTGCCGTACCGGGCTTGCCGCCGGGGCTGGTGCTGGGCGGTGGGGCGCGCCAGGGCGGGCTGGTGCCGCTGCCCGGTGGGCAGTATCCGGGGGGTCAATCACCGGGCGGGCAGTATCCGGGGGGTCCATCACCGGGCGGGCCATCGCCGGGAGGCCCATCGCTGCGCCTGCCGGGCGGCCCGGGCGCCGTGCCCCGGGTGATGCTGCCCGAGGTAGCGCCCGAGGTGACCTTGGAGATGGTCAACCCGGCCACCCGTTGATTGGACTGCGCGATGCCCCACCCCCTGCCCCACCCCCTGCCCATTCCGCCGGCCAACCCGCCGGCCAACCCGGCGCCACCCACGCAGCTGGCCGACTGCACCGCCACCGAGTTGCTGGCGCTGTACCGCGCCGGCGCGGCGTCGCCGCTGGACGCCACCCGCGCGGTGCTGGCGCGCATCGACCGCCTGAACCCGCAGCTCAATGCGTTTTGCCTGGTCGATGCCGAGTCAGCGCTGCAATCGGCGCAGCGCAGTGAGGCGCGCTGGCAGCGCGGTGCGCCCGCCGGCCCGCTGGACGGCGTGCCCACGTCGATCAAGGATCTGATCCTGACCCGTGGCTGGCCCACCCGGCGTGGCTCACGCACCGTCGATCCGGGCCAGCCCTGGACGGTGGACGCCCCGGCCACCGCCCGCCTGCGCGAGGCCGGTGCGGTGCTGCTGGGCAAGACCACCACGCCCGAGTTTGGTTGCAAGGGCGAGACCAACTCGCCGCTCACCGGCATCACCCGCAACCCCTGGGATTTGAGCCGCACGCCCGGCGGCTCGTCGGGCGGCACGGCGGCGGCGGTGGCGGCCGGCTGCGGGCCGCTGGGCGTGGGCACTGACGGCGCGGGCTCGGTGCGCATCCCGGCGGCGTTTTGCGGCAACTTTGGCCTCAAACCCAGTTTTGGCCGGGTGCCGGCCTACCCGCTGTCACCGTTTGGCAGCGTGGCCCACCTCGGCCCGCACACGATGGCCGTGGCCGATGCCGCGCTGATGCTCAATGTGCTGGCCCAGCCCGATGCGCGTGATTGGACCTCACTGCCGTTTGACGCCCGTGATTACCGCGTGGGCCTGGACGACGGCGTGCGCGGCTTGCGCATCGCCTACTCACCCACCCTGGGTTACGCCCAGAACGTGCACCCCGAGGTGGCGGCGGCGGTGCACCAGGCGGTGCGTGATCTCGAAGCGCTGGGCGCCGTCGTCGAGGCGGTAGACCCGGGCATCGACGACCCGCTCGACCTGTGCACCGGGCTGTGGTTTTTGGGCGCTTTCACGGTCTGGAGCGGCCTCACCCCTGCCCAGCAGGCGGTGTGTGACCCGGATTTCATCGCCGAGGCGCAGCTCGGCGCCCGGCTGTCGGCGCTGGATGTGCAGCAGCTCAACCAGCGGCGCGGCGCGCTGGGCACCCACCTGCGCCAGTTCATGCAGCGGTTCGATCTGATCGCCACGCCCACGGTGGCGGTGCCGGCGTTTGAGGCCCGGCCGGCCGGCCACCAGCCGATGGACCCGGTCTCGATGCTGGGCTGGACGCCGTTCTCCTACCCGTTCAACCTGAGCCAGCAACCGGCCGCCACCATCCCTTGCGGCTTGACGGCGGCTGGCCTGCCCATCGGCCTGCAGTTGGTGGGGCCGATGTTTGGCGATGCGCTGGTGTTGCGCGCCTGCCGGGCCTACGAGAGCGTGCGGCCGATTGCCCGGCCGCCGCTGGCCTGGGCGCGCTGAGCGCCGGGCGCTTGCGTCACGCCACGCTGGTGCGGGCCCAGGTGGCCCGGTTGATCGACCACGAGCCCACTGAATCGGGCGTGCCGTGCGAGAAAAAATCCAGCCGCAGCGCGTCAGGGCTGGTGGTCAGCAGGCCGTAGTGCTCACACTTTGAGCCCGAGCTGATCAACTGGCGGATGGCCGCGCCTGACGATGTGGCGTCATGCAGCCAGCGCCCGCCGCCCAGGTCGAGCGACGACAGCCGGTTGCTGTGGATATCGCCACTGAGCACCAAAATCTTGTACTGGCGGGCCAGCGCTTGCAGCCAGGCGTAGTCGTCAAAATCCTCCCAGCGCGCGTCGCAATCGTTGCGCACCACCGTCCCCGACGCCAGCAAATGCACCGCCGCCGGTGACTCGGCCATCTTGGCGGCGATTTGTGTGCGCTGCGCTGCGCCCAGCATGTCGCGGCCCAGGCGCCAGGAGCGGCCGTCGGTCAAGTGCAGCTTCAGGCCGTCTTCCAGGTTGCGGCATTTGTAGCCCGGCGGCGACTCATTCACCTGGTTGATCGCCGCATCGTTGTAGGCCGTGGGGAAACTGCCCGGCGCCAGCCGCGCGTCCAGCGTGCGGCAAAAAGCGTTGAACACGGCGCGGGTGATGCGGATGTTTTCAACGTAGACCTTTTTGGTGATGGCGTTTTCTTCGAAGTGCTCATTCCAGAGAAAGTCATGGTCGTCCCAGATCGCGTCGGTGGGCACGGCCTTGACCAGCGCGCGGAACTGCGGCTGGTCAAGTTGCACCTGCCAGCGGCCCAGCACGTGCAGCAAAAAATCAATGTTTTCCATGCGCTTGGGATGCACATTGTTCGGGAACGGCCCGGCGTCGATGTAGACCGAATCCCCCAGCAGCAGCAGCCGATCCGGGTGCTGGGCGGCGATCTGGTCCCACACCGGCTGCTGGGCAAACACGGTGTGCGACATGCATGAGGCGAACGCCAGTTTCATGGGCCTTGCTCCCTGGATCAATCAGCCGCCGGCCGGCGGATGGGTTGTCAATGTAGCCCGGATCAGCCGCCGCCACGGCCCGCCCGGCAGCGCTGAACTGGGGGTGGTGCGGGTTGGTGCGGATTGGTGCGGGTTGGCAGCGCGGGCTGGCGCGACCTGAGACTTTCAGCCGCCAGCGGCTGGCGCGCCAGACCCGAAGTGCAACAATCGACAGGCTTTGTGATTTCAGTCTCGGCGATCCGCCCATGTGGGGGTTGCCGTACCCGTGCCGCCCTGCCTACAGTGCCCGGCAGTGGCAGCGGCCTTCTGCAGGCGTTGTCGGGCAGGCCAGCCTGTGCCGCAGGCGGTGCCAACGGGCGCAAAACGCCGGTATCGCGGTGCGTGCAGGGGGGGCCGGTTTGGGGCAGATGGCGCCCACCGGCAGCGTGTTTTGCCCGTTTTGGCCAGGCGGCGCGGGCTTGGAGATTCGAGACATGATCAGGTTGTTCAACCACTACTTCCACGCATGGACGTTGCGGCGGGTTTTTTTTGACTTTGCCCTGTCGCTGCTGGCGCTGGCCGGGGTGATTCTGGTGCAGGCTGAAAGCCTGCGCATCGCCGTGCCGATGGCCGGCGCTCAGGTGGTGACCTTGGCGGCCGGCCTGTTTGTGATCAACAGCGCATCGGGTCTGTACCAGCGCGCGCAGGATTGGTCGCTGGGTGAGTCCACCGTGCGGGCCGCGCTGGCGCTGGCGCTGGGCGTGGTGCTGGCCTACCAGATCTTCAGCCTGCTGCCGGTCGGGTTCGGCAATGTGGACGCCATCCGCACATCGGCCATGCTGGTGATTGCCGCCCTCATCCTGCGCCGCGTGGTGATGGGTTACTGGGCCACCAAATCGCGTGCCGGCTCACGGGTGCTGGTGTTTGGTGCCGGCCCGGCGGCGCAAATGGTGGGCAGCACGCTGCGCGCGGCAGACCCGCTGGCCACCATCGTGGGCTACTTTCCCGGGCCGAACGAGAAGCAGAGCAGCGTGCCCGAGGCCGAGCGCCTGGCCGTGACGATGTCGCTCACCCAGACCGCCCAGCGGCTGGGGGTGGACGAGATCATCGTGGCCCTGACAGAGCGCCGGTCCGGCAGCATGCCGCTGCGCGAATTGCTGGATTGCAAGCTGGCAGGGGTGCGGGTGTTCGACATCACCACCTACTTTGAGCGCATGCTGGGCCAGATACGGGTTGATTTTGTCAATGCCGGCTGGCTGATTTTTGGCGACGGCTTCAACCAGGGTTTTTACCGCACGGCGGTCAAGCGCATTTTCGACATCCTGTGCTCGATGGTGCTGATCGTGCTGGCCAGCCCGCTGATGGTGGCGGCGGCGGTGGTGATCAAACTTGAGAGCCAGGGCCCGGTGTTCTACCGCCAGGAGCGGGTGGGCGCCAGCAACAAGACCTTCAAGGTCACCAAGTTCCGCAGCATGCGCACCGACGCCGAGAAAGACGGCCAGCCGCGCTGGGCCGCCGCCCGGGACGACCGGGTCACCCGCGTGGGCCAGGTCATCCGGCGCCTGCGCATCGACGAGCTGCCGCAACTCTTCAACGTGCTCACCGGCAGCATGAGTCTGGTCGGCCCGCGCCCCGAGCGGCCGTTTTTTGTCGAGCAGCTGACGACTGAAATCCCGTATTACGCGGTGCGCCACAGCATCAAGCCCGGTGTCACCGGCTGGGCCCAGGTGCGCTACCAGTACGGCTCGACCATCGAAGACTCGCAAGAAAAGCTGCAATACGACCTGTACTACGTCAAGAACCACAGCCTGTTTCTCGATTGCGTCATCTTGTTCGAGACCGTGGGCGTGGTGTTGACCGGCAAAGGCGCGCGCTGAGCGCGGCCAGCGTCGGGCCGGTTCGCGTGGCGGCGCCGTTGCCCCCTGAGCGCCCGGCGCGGGCGGTTTGACAGTGGGCCCATCCGCCCCCATCCCGGCGGGGCTGTCGGCGGGTTTGGCGACCGGTTTCGGTGCGGGCCTGCCCTGGAGCCTGTCACTGGCCGGTTTGCTGCTGGTGCTGCTGGCCCACGCGGCCTATGCCGTCTACCTGCTGCGAACAGGCTTGCTGCGCCGCCCGGTCGAGCCGTCGGCACTGCCGTTTTTTGTCGCGGTGCTGGCCACGGCGGCCTGGGGCGGGGCCGGGCTGATCGATCTGGCATCGACCAAGGTGGTCACCTGGCATCTGGCGCTGTTGGTCGACCAGCTGCGCTACAGCGCCTGGACGGTGTTTCTGCTGTGCTTGCTGCGCCCGATGGCCGGCAACCTGGCCACTGGCCGCACCCGGCTGGGCGCGGTGGCCCTGGCCGGACTGGCGCTGTTGGGCCTGGGCACCAACCTGTATCTGGGCCTGTGGCCTGACGCGCCTGCCCCGGCGCTGCGGCTGCTGGTGGGCAGCCAGCTGGCCTGGGCCGTGCTGGGCCTGCTGCTGGTCGAGCAGGTGTTCCGCAACCAGGTGGAGCAGTCGCGCTGGGGCGCCAAGCCGCTGTGCCTGGGGCTGGGCTGCCTGTTTCTGTTTGATGTCTACCTGTTCTCGCAAGCCCTGATGTTTGGCGGCTTTGATGCCGACGCTTTGAGCGCGCGGGCGCTGGTGCATGCCGTCACCCTGCCGCTGCTGCTGGTGGCGTCGCGCCGCGATGCGCAGTGGCTGGCGCGGGTGCAGGTGTCCAAGACGGCGGCTTTCTACTCGGCCTCGCTGCTGCTCATCGGCGTCTACCTGCTGTTCATCGCCGGTGCTGGTTATTACGTGCGGTTTTTTGGCGGCAGCTGGGGTGGCGCGCTGCAAGTCGCGCTGTTGTTCATCGCGCTGGTGGTGCTCACCGTGCTGGTGCTGTCGGGCGCACTGCGCGCCCGGCTACGGGTGTTTCTGGGCAAGAACTTCTTCAGCTACCGCTACGACTACCGGCTGGAGTGGCTGCGCTTTACCGCCATGCTGTCGTCCAGGAGCACGCCGCAAGAGGTGGGCGGCCTGGTGGTGCGAGGCCTGGCAGACATGGTGGAAAGCCCGGCCGGCAGCCTGTGGTTCAAGGCCCTGGGCGACGACCAGTATGTGCAGTCGGCGCTGTGGAACATGCCGCCGATGGCCGGCGGCGAGCCCACTGACTCGACCTTCTGCCGCTTCATGCGAGAGCGCGAGTGGATCATCGACCTGGACGCCGCCCGCGCCGATGCCGGCCTGCCGGCCGAGGCGGCGGCCGTGCCCGGTTGGCTGGCGGGCTTGAGCGCCGCCTGGCTGGTGGTGCCGCTGCTGGTGGCCGACGAAATGCTGGGCTTTGTGGTGCTGGCCAAGCCGCGCACCCAGGTGGAGCTGGACTGGGAGGTGCGCGACCTGCTCAAAACAGCCGCCCGTCAGGCCGCCGGCTACCTGGCGCAAATGCACGCCACCGAGGCCCTGCTGGAGGCGCGCAAGTTTGACGCCTTCAACCGCATGTCGGCGTTTGTGGTGCACGACCTGAAGAACATCATCACCCAGCTGTCGCTGATGCTGAAAAACGCCGAGCGGCACCGCGACAACCCGGAGTTTCAGCAAGACATGCTGATCACCGTAGAAAGCTCACTCGACAAGATGCGCCAGATGATGCTGCAACTGCGCGAGGGTGAGCGCCCGGCCGGCGCGGCGTCGGGCGTTGAGCTGGCGCCGATGCTGCAACGCATTGCCGGTGCCGCCCGCCAGCGCGGCCGCCAGTGGGCGGTTGAAATCACCGACCGGGTGGCCACCCGCGGCCATGAGCAGCGGCTAGAGCGCGTGATCGGCCATGTTGTGCAGAATGCACTCGACGCCACGCCTGCACCGGGCCGGGTGTGGGTCAAACTCCAGCAAGTGGCCGGCCGGGCGATGGTGGAGGTGGGTGACACGGGGGTGGGCATGAGCCCCGAGTTCATCCAGACCCGGCTGTTCCGCCCCTTCAACTCCACCAAGAGCAGCGGCATGGGCATCGGCTCTTACGAGAGTTTTCAATACGTCAAAGAACTGGGCGGGACCATCGAGGTGAAAAGTGAACTGGGCCAAGGCTCTGCGGTGACGTTGCTGCTGCCGTTGTTCGATCTGCGCACCGGCACTGACCTGCGCCTGCCGGGGGCGGCATGAGCAACACCCAAGCCGCTCCGCTGCTGATCGTCGAGGACGATCTGGCGCTGCAAAAGCAGATCAAGTGGTCGCTCGACCGGTTCGAGTCGGTCACCGCCAGTGACCGCGAATCAGCGCTGGTGCAGTTCCGCCGCCACCAGCCGGCGGTGGTGACGATGGACCTGGGCCTGCCGCCCGACCCCGATTCAGTGAGCGAGGGCTTTCGCCTGCTGGAGCAATTGCTGGCGCTGGACGGCAACGTCAAGGTCATCGTGCTGACAGGGCAGAACGACCAGGCCAACGCGCTGCGCGCCATCGCGCTGGG
>JANMKO010000132.1:0-12935 GCA_031372085.1 Betaproteobacteria bacterium | reverse complement strand
CTGCCGCCCAGCACCACGTCACGGGTCTGGCTGATGTAGACCAGCGCACCGGCCAGCGGCGCGGCCACGCAGGGGCTGACGATCAGCGCCGACAGCCCGCCCATCGCAAACACCCCCGCCCATTGCCCGCCCTTGAAGCGGCTGGCGCGGGCGTCCAGCCGGTCGCGCAGGGCGGCCGGCAACTGCAACTCATAAAAACCGAACATCGACATCGACAGCGCCGCCAGCATCAACGCAAAGCCGCCCAGCACCCACGGGTTCTGCAGCGCCGCCGCCAAGCCCTCGCCGGCCAGGCCGGCCGCCACACCGAGGGCGGTGTAGACCAGCGCCATGCCGAGCGAATAAGCCAGCGCCAGGCCAAAGCCGCGTGAGCGTGAGCTGGCCGGGCCCGACTGGCCGACGATGATCGACGACAGGATGGGCAGCATGGGCAAGACGCAGGGGGTGAACGACAACAGCAGCCCGGCGATGAAAAACACGCCCAGCACGATCCACAGCCGGCCGCTGCGCAGCGCGCCGTCGATGCCCGAATCGCTGGCCGACGTGGTGCTGGGCGGGCGGCTGGGCACGGCCGTGACAGGTGCGGACGCAGCGGCGGTGGCGGCGGCAATCGCCGCCGTGGCGCCGGCCGGCGCTGCGCCGATGGCGGTGGCCCCGGCAGGGCTGCTGCCGTCAGCCAAGACCACGCTCACCCGGCCGTCGCCGCCAAAGCCCGCCAGTTGCACCTGCGCCTGGCTGGGCATCGGTGGGTAGCACAAGCCGGCATCGGCGCAGCCTTGGCTGGTGACCGTCAACAGGAAAGAGGCAGGCGCGGCCTCAACCGGCAGGCGGATCACCACCCGGCCGCGGTGGGTCTCCAGATTTTTGTTGAAGGTGACATCAAACTTGACCTTGCCGGGCGGCACTTGGGCTGGGCCCAGCCGCACGCCAGCGCCGTCGGCGGCAAAGGCAAATTGCTCTCGGTACAGGTAGTAGCCGTTGGCCACGGTGAAGGCGACCTCGACGGTGCGGGCGTCCAGCGCGCGGGCCTCAAACGCAAAGGCTTGCTCGGGTGGCAAAAAGTCTTCGGCCGCCCGCACCGGCACGGCGCCCAGGCCCACCAGCAGCGCCAGGGTGGCGGTCATCGATCGAAGCAGGGTGGTCATGGTCATCAGCGAGAGCGCGGGGGCAGTGGTGCAGGAGGGCGGAGCAGCGTCAACGGCGTTGGCACGGCACTTGGCGGCTGTGGCGGCTGTGGCGGCTGTGGCTGTTGTGGCGGCTGTGGCTTTTGAACAGTTTGTGGCGGTTTTGGCGTCTGCAAGGCGACCGCCAACAAAGCCAACTGTTGCGCGAATGCGGCCTCGTCCTCCAGGCAGCGCAGGTCGAGGCACAGCGCGCCGTCGCGCACATGGCCGATCACCGGCAGCGGCAGGCTGCGCCAGGCGGCCTGCAGGCGATTCAGCGCCACACCGCTGCCACGCCCACTGCTGGCCGGCGCCATGGCCAGGCCGGCGCTGGGCAGCAGATCCACCGGGCGTGCGCCGCTGCCGATCTGGCTGTGCAGCACCCGCGTGTGCACGTTGTACGCCGGGCCGAGGCTGGCCGCCACCAGCGGCAGCAGCCGCTCAGCGAGCGCGGCGATGTCGGCTTGCGGCCGGGTCAGCAAGCGCAGCGTCGTCAGCCGCTCTTGCAAGCGCTCGGGGTGGCGGTACAGGCGCAGCACGGCCTCTAGTGCCGCGAGTGTGAGCTTGCCCACCCGCAGCGCCCGCTTGAGCGGGTTTTTCTTGATGCGGTCCACCAGGGCAGCGCGGCCGACGATCAGCCCGGCCTGCGGGCCGCCCAGCAGCTTGTCGCCACTGAACAGCACCAGATCAGCCCCGTCGGCCAAAGCGGCCTGCACGGTGGGCTCTTTTGGCAGGCCGTAGGCCGACAGATCCACCAGCGAGCCGCTGCCCAGGTCATTGACCAGCGCCAGGCCGTGCGCCCGGGCCAGGGCGGCCAGCGCGGGCTCGGGCACGGCATGGGTGAAGCCGGTGATGGCGAAATTGCTGGCATGCACCTTCATCAGCAGCGCGCTGCGGGGATTGATGGCTTGCTCAAAATCGGCCAGATGGGTGCGGTTGGTGGTGCCCACCTCGCGCAGCTTGGCGCCGGCGCGGGCCATGATGTCGGGCACCCGAAACGCACCACCGATCTCGACCAGCTCACCGCGCGAGACGATCACCTCTTTGCGCATCGCCAGCGTATTGAGCACCAAAAAAACCGCTGCCGCGTTGTTGTTGACCACCGTGCAGGCCTCGGCGCCGGTGAGCTCACGCACCAGGTCTTCAACCAGGTCATCGCGGTCACCGCGGCGGGCGGTGTCGAGATCAAACTCCAGATTGGCCGGCATGCGCATGGCCATCGTCACCGCGTCGATGGCCTCTTGCGGCAGCAGGGCGCGGCCGAGGTTGGTGTGCAGCACGGTGCCGCTGAGGTTAAAAACGGGCCGCATCCGGGGGCGGGCAGCGGCGGCCAATCGGTCAGCGCAGGCCACGAGCAGCGTGTCATCGTCGGGTGCTGGTGCGGCAGCGAGCGTGGCGGCGTGCGAGGCGGCGGCGTGCGACGCGGCTTGCAGCGCCAGGTGCTCGCGGGCGTCGGCCAACACCGTGCGCAGCACCGCCACCACGCTGCTGTGGCCATGCTCGCGCAGCAGCGCCGGCATGGCGGCATGACCGAGCAGGCGGTCAACGGACGGCAGCGCCTGGCGCCGATCGGATTGGCGCTGCGCCGCCGCCGCGCCGGTCTCAGCGCTCAACACCGGCGGCCCTTTTCAAAAGCAGCGCCGGGCCTGGGCGCACGGTGGCGGAAGAGAGTGGGAGTCGAACCCACCAGGGACCGCAGAGCGGCCCCTTCCGGTTTTGAAGACCAGACGTCCCACCGGGGAGCGCATCTCTTCCAGGTTGTTCAGGGCACGGCGGGGTATTCATGCGGCCACCTCAGCCGCGCTGCCAAACACGGCGGCACTGCCCTGGCGCAGCCGCCGCCCGTCTTTGAGCCGCATCGTGAAGCCGGCCCGGTCAAAAAACTCCAGCATCGGAATGCCCAGATTGCGCTGCAGGCCGGTGCTGTCGCGAAACGGCCCGACGGTGAGCACGCCGCGCGGTGTGGCCTGGGCCAGCGCCTCGGTCTGCGCGGCCAGCAAGGCGACAGTCTGCGGCAAAAAAAACACTTCGCGGCGCACCCGGTGCAATTGGCCCAGCCGCGCCAGGCGGCAAAACAGCGTGCGCAGACTGGCCTCGTTCACGCCCAGCGCACGCGCCAGGTCAGGCACTTGCGGCGGCGCCAAGCCCGCCAGGTCGAGCTGCGGCCGGGCGCGCTGCCAAAGCTGCTGTTCAACTGCACTGAGCGTGACATGGTGGTCGGCAAGCTGGAAGCGGGCGCCGACGCGCAGCACCCGCTGCTGGGTGATGGCGGTGGCGAGCAGGCTGTTGACCACCGCCACTGCCGGGCGCTGCGCCATCAGGCCGCGCAGCTCTTGCGGGTTGGCGCCGGCGCTGTCGGGCTGGCGCTGGTGGTAGGCCGCCAAGGCCAGCAAGGCGCTATCGGTCAACTGTTGCCAATGCGCCGCGCTGAAGGCTTGCGCCGCGCTGGCCGTGCCCGCGCCCGGCAGCACCTGCGCGCCGGCCGCCGCCAACCAGGGTGCGGCGGCGGCCGGGCCGCACTTGAACAAGCGCGTGAACCAGGCCATGTCGACCCCGACCGGCGAGGCATCGAGCAACCCGGCCAACGCGGCCTGGGCGGTGGGCGCTTGCAGCGCGCCCAGCCAGGCAGCGCGCTGCGGTTTGCGTCGGCCGCGCTCGGGGGGCGACGAATCAAGCACCTGGCCGCCGCCCAGCGTGCGCCGGGCCGATTGGTCACGCAGGATGAAACGGTCGCCATGCAGTGCGCCTACCGGTTGATCCAGCACCAGTTGCACCAACGCCTCATGGCCGGGCTGCAAGACGCCGTCTTGCAGCAGCGCGACGCGGCCATTGACATGCGCCGTGCCCAGATGCAGGTGAACAGGGGTCCAGTGGCGCAGCGCTTGGGCCTCTGAGTGCAGCAGCTTGAGCCGGGCGTCGATGCGCTGGGTGGGCGCATGCAGCGCGGCAGCCAGCAACCACTGGCCGCGCTCGATTTGGCGAGGGTCCAACTGCGGGGCGACGAGGTTGAGCGCACAGCGCTGGCCGCGCCAGCCGCTGCTGGCCGGGCGGTCTTGGGCGTGCAGGCTGCGCACCCGCACCTCCAGCCCCAGTGGCGAGACCATCAGCCGGTCGCCCACACTCACCCGGCCATCAAACACCGTGCCGGTGACCACCGTGCCGATGCCGCCAAGCGTGAAGGACCGGTCGATGGCCAGCCGGAAGGGGCTGGCGTCGTCAGCGTGCTGGCGCTCGGTTGAACGTCGCGCGTCGGCGGCAGCTTGCAAATGCGCCCGCAGCGCCGCCAGGCCGTCACCGCTGACCGACGACACCGGCAGGATCGGGAAGGCCGCCTGCGCACGCCCGGCCAACAGGTGGCGCACCTCGGCAATGGCGGCCTCGCGGCGCGCTGCATCCACCCGGTCGGTCTTGGTCAGCACCACCGCACCTTGCACCAAGCCGAGTTGGTCAAGAATCTCCAGGTGCTCCAGCGTTTGCGGCATCGGCCCGTCGTCAGCGGCAATCACCAGCAGCACATGGTCGATCCCGGTGGCGCCGGCCAGCATGTTGTGGATGAACTTTTCGTGCCCTGGCACGTCGATGAAACCCAGCACCTCACCGCCCGGCATGGGCTGGTAGGCGTAGCCCAGATCGATCGTGATGCCACGCGCCTTCTCTTCTTTCAGGCGGTCAGCGTCAACACCCGTCAATGCCTTGACCAGCGATGTCTTGCCATGGTCGATATGACCGGCGGTACCGACAATCATGTCCGGGCTCTTGGGCCGCTGCCAGCGCGGCGATGTTGGCTTTGATGTAGAGCGAGGGGCACACGTATCGATGCGCCCCTCGCTGACTTGCAAAACGAGCGCAGCTTGCGCCGCGCCCGCCACTTCAATCGACGGCTACTTCACCGTCGTCTCGGCCAGCTCCAGCATCCAGGTCTTGTACGGCACGAAGTTGATCCGGTTGCTCACCGCATACAGCTTCGACGGTGCGTACAGGAACACCACATTGGCCTGGTCATGGATGTAGCGGTTCATCTCGGCGGTCAGCTTTTCCACCTTGGACTTGTCGGTCTCGGCCAACAACTTTTGGCCCATAGCGTCAAACGTGGTGTCTTCAGGCGCCTTGCGAAACCCACCGTCCTTGCCAAAAAACTCGCGGAACACCACACCATACGGGTACTCGGGTGACCAGTCGAAATGCTCAACCAACCAGACATCCCAATTGTCGCCCTTCGGTGCGCCCGAGTAATCAGCCACCACCTTGACGCCCGCTTTGGCCAGGCTCTTGGTCATGGCCTCCACCACGGCCTTGTGGCCCTCACCCGCCACCACGGTCACGCTCTTGACGCCACCGGCCGCCAGCGCCTTGCCGGCCGCTGCCGGCTCGTAGGCGTAAGCTTTCAGCGCTGCCTCATGGCCAAACTGGCCGGGCATGATCATCGACGACATGACGGTGCCATAGCCCATCGCGCCCTCTTTGACCACCGCTGCACGGTCAACCGCCATGTTCAATGCCTGGCGCAACTTGATGTCGTTCCACTTCGAGTTGGCCACGTTGCGGTTGAGCACGCCCACCAGCAAGGTCTTGGACTTGCTCTCCACCACTTTGGCCTTGGTGCTTTTCTTCAGCGCCACCGCCTCGGCAGGGGTCAGCTCGGTGACGATATCCACCTTGCCGCCTTTGGCCACCTCTTCCAGCGCTTCAGCCTTGGAGATGATGTTGTCGAAGACAAATGTCGCCTTCGGTATGCGCGCCTTGTTCCAGTAGTTGGCGTTGGGCTCCAGCGTCAGCGTCGGTGAACGCTTGTCCAGTACCGAAGCACCTTCTTTCAAGACAAACGGACCAGTCCCCCACGGACCCGGTTCGTCGATCACTCACCAATTGCCTTCGGCGTTGCCAGTCTTCTTGTTCTTGAAACCGTTGGTGTTCCAGAACTTGGTGCTGGCCACATGCATGCCGCGGAACTTCATCACCGCAGCGCCGTCGGTGCTGGGGAAGACAAAGCGCACGGTGTGCTCATCCACCACTTCGAGCTTGGTGTCTTTGGCAAAGTTGAGAAACGCGCCCGGCGGGTGCGGGTTGGTCGACTTTTGCACCTCATCAAAGCTGCGCCGGAAGACCTGGGCGTTGAAGGCCTCACCGTCCTGGAACTTCACGCCCTTGCGCAGCTTGAACTCCATCGTGGTGGGGTTGACCCAGCGGTAGCTCTCGGCCAGCGTGGGCACGGTTCGGCCGTCCTTGTCAACCCGCACCAGCTCTTCCATGGTGTTCCAGGTGATGGACAGCCAGTTCACCGGCGAGGGATCGACGATGTTGATCACCGGCGTTGCAGCAAACGCTGCGCCGCCGGTGGCCCCCATCGTGAGCGCCATCGCCAGTGCCCGCATGCGCTGCTTGAAGCGCCTTGCGGTGACTGGGCCATTGGCAAGTTTCATTGTGTTTGTCTCCTGTGGGTGGTGGGTGGGCACTTCACTGCAGCCCCCAGCGGTCAGTTGACCAGTGGGCGCACCAGTTCCTCAAACCGGCCCGGCGCTGTCTCGCCCAGCAGGGTTTTGATGATGTGGCCCTGGGCATCCAGCACCACCGCAAACGGCAGGCCGCCCACGGTATTGCCGAGCTGCCTGGACAAAGTGATGGCGTCGTTGCTGCCCAGCAAAACCGGGTAGTTGATGCGGTTTTGCTGGACAAACTCACGCACCTTGTCGGCGTTGTCGACGGCGATGCCCACCACGCTGAGCTTGTTGCCAAACTTCTTGTGCAGCGCGATCAGCTCGGGCACCTCTTGCTTGCAGGATTTGCACCAAGTGGCCCAGAAGTAGACCAGCATCGGCCGGCCCTTGAATTGCGCCAGCGGCTGCTGTGTGCGGTCAAAATCTTTGAACTGCGCGGCAAACAGTGCCTGGCTGCCGCTGGCCGCCGTGGGTGCGGCGGGGGTAGCGGCGGGGGTGGCGGCGGTGGCCGGGGTGGCAGACGCGACGCTGACCCAAACCAGCAACGGCAGGGTGGCCACCGCCGCCGCAACGAGGTATCGCGAAATCCAGGGTGTCATGGTGCCGATCCGGCAGAGGTTTGGGTGAAACCAGGCGGTTGGGGCGCGCAGCAGCTGCGAGAACTGTTTTTTCACAAATAATTAGCGCGCTAACGATTTAATGGTAGCGGTGCGCCAGGCCCTGTCGCCCAAGGACTTTCCCGCAGCCAGCGGCTACTGAAAGTGTCCCAACATCTGTGTCAAAGCCATCGCAAACGGCTGCTCCAGCAGGGGCAGCGTGAGCAGCATGCCGATCAAGCCGACCGACACGGTGATGGGAAAGCCGACCGAAAACACGCTGATCTGCGGTGCCACCCGCGAGATGACGCCCAGCACCAGGTTGACAAACAGCAGCATGCCCACCAGCGGCAGGGCGATCCACAGGCCGAGCGTGAAGACCTCGGCGCCCCAAAGCTGTGGCTGGGTGCGGCGCAAGAAGGCGAATGGCTCGTCGCCGACGGCAAACACGTCGAAGCTGCGCACCAGCGCGCCGATGAGCGCCAGGTGGCCGTTGGCCAGGATGAACAAAAACGCCACCAGCGTGCCAAAAAATCGCCCGCTGGCCGTGCCTTGCGACGCGGTGGCCGGATCAAAAAAGCCGGCAAAGTTCAGCCCCATCTGCAGGCCGATCAACTCACCGCCCAGCTCCACCGCCGCAAACACCAGCCGCACGGCAAACCCCAGCGTCAGGCCGACCAGCACCTGCTGGGCCACCAGCACAAAGGCCACCGGCGAATCCAGCGCGATGGCCGGCATCGGCGGCAGGCTGGGCTGGGCGGCCAGCGCGATGAACAGCGCCAGCCCGATCTTCACCCGCATCGGCACCGCGCGCTGGCTGAACACGGGCAGGCTGGACAACAGCGCCAGCGCGCGCAAGAACGGCCACAGCAGCGGCGTCAGCCAGGCCAGCAGTTGGGCCTCGGTGAACGACACCATGGCCGGCTCAGCCGATCAGGGTGGGGATCGACAGCAAGGTGCGCTGGATGTACTCCACCAGCATCGTCAGCATCCACGGCCCGGCAATGGCCAGCACCGCCACGGCGGCCAGCACCTTGGGCACAAAACTGAGCGTGGCTTCGTTGATCTGGGTGGCGGCCTGGAAGATGCTGACCACCAGCCCCACCACCAGCACCGCCAGCAGCACCGGCGCGCTGACCAGCAGCAGCATGTACAGGCCTTGCTGGCCGAGGTGAAACGCTTGTTGGCTGTCCATTTTTAAGTCGCGAAAGAGGCAGCCAGGCTGCCGAGCAGCAGGTTCCAGCCATCGGCCAGCACAAACAGCATCAGCTTGAACGGCAACGAGACCAGCACCGGGCTGAGCATCATCATGCCCAGGCTCATCAAGACGCTGGCCACGATCATGTCGATGATGAGGAAGGGGATGAAGATCAAAAAGCCGATCTGGAAGGCGCTTTTCAGCTCACTGGTGACAAACGCCGGCACCAGCACCATGAAAGGCATGTCCTCGCCCTTGACCTCGGGCGCCACCCGGGCCAGCTTGGCAAACAGCTGCATGTCGCTTTGCCGGGTCTGTTTGAGCATGAAGCTGCGCATCGGCTTGCCACCTCGGTCCAGTGCCTCGGCCAGCTCGATCTGCTGGGTTGAATACGGCAGCCAGGCGTCGGCATAGACCTTGTCCAGCGTGGGCGACATGACAAAAAAGGTGAGGAACAGCGACAAGCCGACGATCACCTGGTTGGGCGGGGCGGCCTGCGTGCCCAGCGCCTGGCGCAGCAGCGACAGCACGATGACGATGCGGGTGAAGCCGGTCATCATCAGCACCAGCGCTGGTAAAAACGACAGCGCTGTGAAGAACAGCAGCGTCTGCACCGGCACCGAGTAGGCCGTGCCACCCGCGCCCTGGCCGATCAGCAGCGGCAGGCCGGGGCCGGCGGCGGGGGCCTGGGCCCAAGCCAGCACGGGCAGCAACAGCCACAGCGCCAGGCCCAGGCCGGCGCGGCGCGGGGTGCGCCAGAACAGCGGCGGGTCAGTGCACATCGGTGGCCCCGGCAGGTGCGGCAGCGCTGGCGGACGCCGCATCGGCTGCGGCGCGCTGCGGCTGGCGCGCCAGCAGCTGTGCAAACAACGGCCGTGCGGCGCCGGGCGCCACCGGCGCGCTGGCCTGCGGCGGCAAGGTGTGCAGCGTGTGGATGCCGGCCGGCGTGACGCCCAGCACCAGCCAGCGCCGGTCATCGCCCGCGCCCACCTCTACCGTGACGATGCGCTGGTTGGCTGCCAGGGGCAGCGCGCCCACCAGCCGCACCGGCCCGCTGCTGGCGGCCGCGCCCAGCGGTGTGCGCTTGAGCAGCCAGAGTGCTGCCGGGATCAGCGCCAGGATCAACACAAAAGCGGCCAGCGGGCCGATGAATGACGGCGCGGTCATGGTGTTTTGGGCCACAGGGCGTGGCGCACTCGCGCAGGCCCGGCCAGCGGCCGCCGCGGAACCGGCTTTGCCGGGCCGCTGGCGGCGCCCCCTTGGGGGGAGGCGACCGCAGGGCGCTTCGGGGGGGGCGTCATGCCTGCGCAACCGGCGTTGCCGGGCCGCTGGCGCCGCCGCCTTGGGGGCAGGCGACCGCAGGTTGCGTCGGGCGGGGCGTCATGTCCGGCTCAGGCGCCGCATGCGCTCGCTGGGCGTGACGATGTCGGTCAGCCGGATGCCAAACTTCTCGTTCACCACCACCACCTCGCCCTGCGCAATCAGGTAGCCGTTGACCAGCACGTCCATCGGCTCACCGGCCATCGCGTCCAGCTCTACCACCGAGCCCTGGGCCAGCTGCAGGATGTGCTTGATGGGGATGCGCACCCGGCCCAGCTCCACCGTCAACTGCACGGGGATGTCGAGAATCATGTTCAGGTCATTGCCCGCCACCCCGCTGCCCATGCCGCCCGGTGACGGGGCCGAGAAGTTGGTGAACGACGCCGCCGACACCGACTCGGTGGGCAGGCTGACCACGCTGTTGGCCGGCGCCGCTGCGGCGGGTTTGGACTCGTCCAGCGCGGCCGCCCATTCAGCGGCCATGCGGTCTTCTTCGCTCATGTTGGCGGCGCCTTCATCACTCATGGTTATCTCCCAACCAGCCGGCGTCGGTGCCGGTCAGCAAACGGTCGATCTTGATGGCGTTCTTGCCGTTGGACGTGCCGTAATGGCAGTCGAACACCGGCACCCCGTCCACCTTGGCCTGGATCATCTTGTGCAGGTCCAGCCCGATGAAGTCACCCGGCTTGAAGGCCAGCAACTGCTCCACCGTGGCCCGGGTGGTGGCCAGCTCAGCCACCAGCGGCACGTCAGCCGACTGCAACTGCGCGCGCAGCAGCCGTATCCAGCGCCGGTCGGGCTCGGCATCGCCCTGCATGTTGCTGTACAGCACGTCGCGGATCGGCTCCAGCGTGCTGTACGGGATGCAGATGTGCACCGTGCCGGTGGTGTCGCCAATCTCCATCGTGTAGCTGGTGGCCACCACCACCTCACTGGGCGTGGCGATGTTGCAGAACTGCGGCTGCATCTCTGAGCGCTGGTATTCCAGCTCGATCGGGTAGATGCCCAGCCAGGCCTTGCGGTACTCGTTGATGATCACATCGACCAGGCGCTGGATCACCCGGTGCTCGGTGGCCGAGAAGTCGCGCCCCTCGATGCGGGTGTGGTATTTGCCGCTGCCGCCGTACAGCGCGTCGATCACCGCAAACACCAGCGACGGATCACAGACGATCAGCCCGCTGCCGCGCAGCGGCTTGACCGAGACGATGTTGAAGTTGGTCGGCACCACGATCTCACGCAGGAAGGCGCTGTACTTGATCACCTTGGTGCCGCCGATGGCCACCTCCGGGCTTTTGCGGATCAGGTTGAACATGCCGAGCCGGATGTTGCGGGCAAAGCGCTCGCCGATGATCTCCATCGTCGGCATGCGCCCGCGCACGATGCGCTCCTGGCTGGCGATGTTGTAGTCGCGGATGCCGTCGGTCTTGGCCTCTTCGGGCTCGATCACCTGGCTCTCGCCGCTGATGCCCTGCAGCAGCGCATCCACTTCGTCCTGCGACAGGATCTGCTGGTTCATGACGGTGTGTTCGAAGCCGCCGAGACGCAGATGTCGTTGCGGACTTCACCAAGGACGCCGAAGGCGCCACGGGGGGGGGCGATCACTGGACGATGAAGTTGGAGAAGTGCACGGCGACCACCGGCAGGGCAGGGGCTGCGGCTTTTTTCTTCTTTTTCTTCTTCTTCGGCGTGTCGGCGGCCGGGGCTTGTTCGGCTTCTTCGTCTTCTTCTTCGTCCACCTCGAAGCCCAGCGGCCGCACGGCGGCATAGAGGATGGACTTGGCCAGCTTCTCTTTGCCCTCGCGTGTCAGCAACTGGGCGGCGGTCTTGTGCGACAGCACCATCAGGATGTTGTTGCGGATGGCCGGCATGTAGACCTTCAGCTCCTCGCCCACCTTGGCGTCGTCGATCTCCAGCGTGACGCCGATCTGGGCGTAGCGCTCGCTGTCCCTGTCGGCCAGGTTGACGGTGAACGGGTCGAGCGGCACAAACGTGGGCGGGTGCTTGGGGTCGTGCACCCTGGCGTGGGGCTTGGCGGGCTCGTGCGATTCGGCCCTGGCGGTGCTGCCGTCGGCGCCGTCTTCGCCGTCGACCGGCTTTTTCTTCATCAGCACCCATGCGGCGCCACCGCCGCCCAGCACCACCACCAGCACGGCGGCGATGAGGATGATGAGCTTTTTCTTGCCCGCTTTGGCGGGCGTGGCGGCGTCGGCGGTGGCAGCGGGGGCGGCAGACATACAGAACTCCTGGGCATTGGCAGCGGCCGTGCACCCAGTGCGCACGGCGTGACCAGCGCTCGATTATTCGGACCGGGCGCTGCCGTTGATGCCGCAAACAGAGCGGCAATCGCTGCCAGACTCGATCCCGCCCAAGGCGGCGGGCCGGGGGCGGGGCGCCGCAGCGCCGGTGTGGTGGGCGTGGTGGGCGGCTGGCGCCAGCCGGCAGCCGCAGCGTGCGCTGCCGTACAGACGATGGCCCGGCCCGCGCCTACGGTGGCCATGCGCTTGGCCATGCGCCTGGCCATGCGCCTGGCCAAGCCGCTGGCCAAGCTGATGGCCGAGCCGCTGGCCAAGCACCTGGGCAATCCCCGGTTAACCCCAGCGCCAGCAGCCGCTGCGGCTGGGGTCGGCTGTTCGGCCGCGCCCCGGCCGCATGTTTTTAAGGCGCCCATGAGCATTCGCAACCTCGATCACCTGTTTGACCCGTCTTCCGTGGCGGTGTTTGGCGCGTCGCAGCGCCCGGCCAGCGTGGGCGGCACGGTGTGGGCGCAGTTGCACGCATCGCCGTTCAAGGGGCCGATTTATGCGGTCAACCCCAAGTACCGGGCGTTTGACGGCCAGCCCGTCTACGCCCGGGCCGCCGATCTGCCCAGCGTGCCGGCGCTGGCCGTGATCTGCACGCCGCCCGACCAGGTGGTCGGGCTGATCGGCCAGCTCGGCCAGCTCGGCACCCGCGCCGCCGTGGTGTTGACGGCCGGCATGGACGCGGCGCAAAAGCAGGCCATGGTGACAGCGGCCCGCCCGCACCTGCTGCGCATCCTGGGCCCCAACTGCATCGGCCTGTTGAGCCCGCACATCGGCCTGAACGCCAGTTTTGCGCCCACCGGGGCCGTGCCGGGCGCGCTGGCCTTCATCTCGCAATCGGGCGCGCTGGTGACGGCGATGCTGGATTGGGCGCATGCCCGGGCCATCGGCTTCTCGCACTTCATCTCGCTGGGCGAGCATGC
>JANMKO010000084.1:0-2612 GCA_031372085.1 Betaproteobacteria bacterium | reverse complement strand
GCGCACCCAGCGCACCCAGCGCAGCCAGCGCAGCCGGATCAGCCGCACCCAGCGCAGCCAGCCCAGCCAGCCCAGCCGGATCAGCCGCACCCAGCGCACCCAGCGCAGCCGGATCAGCCTGACGCCATCGCCCGCGCCGCAGCCAGCGCAGCGCCGGCCGGCCATGCGGCCGAGGCCGGTGATCTGGCCCACCTCACCCGCCTGCACCCCGGCCTGTGGCGCGCCAGCCAGATCGGCGGCGCGCCCCGGCGCACCACCGCCAGCGGTTTTGCGGCGCTGGATGCCCAACTGCCCGGCGGTGGCTGGCCGCACGGCGTGCTGACCGAGCTGCTGCTGCCGCAGGCCGGCGTGGGTGAGCTGCGGCTGCTGGCCCCGGCGCTGGCCGCTGTGGCGCCGGCCGTGGCGTTGGCAGGTGCGGGCGGCCCCCGCGCGGCGGGCGACGGCGGCCGCTGCGTGATGCTGTTTGATCCGCCGGCCGCGCTCAGCGCCTGGGGGCTGCTGCAATGCGGGCTCGACCCCCGGCACTGGCTCGTGGTGCAGGCGCGGGCCGGGCAGGGGCGGGTGGGCCCGGCGCAGGCGCAGGCGGGCCTTGGCCCCGACCAGGCCCGCCAGGGGCGGACGGCGGCACCGCCGCTCACAACGCCGCCCCGCCACACCCCGCGCAGCGCCAACGGCTTGAGCCCCCTGCTGGCCAGTGCCGATCTGCTGTGGGCGCTGGCGCAATCGCTCAAGAGCGGCCATGTCGGCGCCGTGCTGGCCTGGCTGCCGCGCCACCTGAGCGCCGACACCCTGCGCCGCCTGCAGATCGCCGCCCAGGCGCATGACGGGCCGGTGTTCATCTTTCGTGATGCGCTGGCGCGTGCCCAGCCCAGCCCGGCGCCGCTGCGCCTGCTGCTGCAACCGGCCGGGGCGGACAGCCTGCGGGTGCAGGTGCTCAAACGCCGTGGCCCGGCGCTCGACCAGCCGTTGCGGCTGGCGCTGCAGTCGGCCTTGACCCCGCACCAACAAGCCCAGGCCCACGCGCTGCCGGTCCCGGCGGTGCAAGAGGCCGGCCTGGCGGCGGCACCCGGTTTCACAGCCCCCGCGCTGGCACGCCGGCCAGCCCCTCTTGCCCCCGCTCCCGCACGCGGGCACGACGGCAATGGGTCAGGCGCGCAACAGCACGCTCCCTCGCCCGCACGCGGGCACGATGGCAACGAGCCGGGCGCGCAACAGCACGCCCCCTCTCCCGCACGCGGGAGAGGGCTGGGGTGAGGACGGTGGTGAAAACACCCTCAGGCCGCACGGCGGCTGCCAGCCCCGCACGCCAGCCCTCTGCTCAAACAGGCACGGGCGTAACCGCCCCATCCGCCCCACTCTGGATCGCCCTGCACCTGCCCGCGCTGTCGCTTGAATCCTGGGCCGCCACGCGCGGGCCTGGCCAGGCCGACCAACCGCTGGCCCTGCTGCACGACCAGCAGATCGTCCATGCCGATGCGCTGGCGCTGGCGCGCGGCGTGCGCCCCGGCATGACGCGCGCCACCGCGCTGGCGCTGGCGCCCGACCTGCTGCTGGCCGCCGCCGATGCGCAGCGCGACGCCCAGGCCCTGCGCGCGGTGGTGCATGTGGCGCTGGCCTTCAGCCCGGCGGTGGCCTGGGCCACGCCGGCCGCGCTGCGCGCCCTGGGCGCCTACCGTGACGCCCAGCCGCAAGCCAGCCCGGCACTGGTGGGCGTGCGGCTGGAGGTGCAGGCCAGCCTGCGCTACTTTGGCGGCTTGGCAAAACTGCTGCACCGGCTGCGCGCCGCGCTGGCGCCGCTGGGCCACCGGGTGCAGATCGCCAGCGCGCCCACGGCGCTGGGCGCCGCGCTGCTGGCCAGCGGCTGCGGCGGCTGGGGCGCGCGGGGCAATGGCAATGCTGGCGATGTGGGCGATGTGGGCGTGCTGTGCGCTTCAACCGATTCAGCCGCTTCAGCCGTTTCAGCCGATCCAGTCGATCTGGGCAATGCGGGCAATGCGGGCAATGCGGGCAATGCGGGCGATGTGGGCAATGCAGGCGTGCTGCGCGCTTCAACCGATCTGGCCAATCTGGCGTCAGGCCCGCCCATCACCGGGCCCAACACCGGGCCCGAGCCCGGCCGCTGGCCGGCACTGCAAACCCTGCTCGACGCCGTGCCGCTGACGGCACTGAGCGCCGGCCGCGACCACGGCCCCGCGCTGCACGGCATGGGTCTGCACACCCTGGCCGATCTGCGCGGCCTGCCGCGCGCCGGCCTGGCCCGGCGTTTTGGCCCGGCGCTGCTGGACGAAATCGACCGCGCCCGCGGCCACGTCCCCGAGGCCCATGTCTGGCTCACCGTGCCGCCCCGCTTTGCCAGCCGGATCGAGCTGCTGTGCCGGGCCGACACCAGCGCCCAGGTGCTGGCCGGCGCCCAGCTGCTGCTGGCCCGGTTGCTGGCCTGGGCCGACGCCAGCCGGGCCCGGGTGGCCGGTTTCAGCCTGCTGATGCACCACGAGCCCCGGCGCCGCCGCGACGCGGGCATGCCGACGCACAGCACGCTGGACATCGCGCTGGCTGAGCCGATGGCCGACGCCAAACACCTGCACAGCCTGCTGGCTGAGCACCTGGGCCGG
>JANMKO010000049.1:0-2812 GCA_031372085.1 Betaproteobacteria bacterium | reverse complement strand
TTTGACCCCGAGACGGTGGTCAAGACGGTGCAGGCGCTGGGCTTCTCGGACCACGACGGCCAGCGCTGGGCCCAGTTGATCGGCCAGGCGCACGGCATCATCCTGGTCACCGGCCCCACTGGCAGCGGCAAGACGACCACGCTGTACTCCACCCTCAAATCGCTGGCCACCGAGGCAGTGAATGTCTGCACGGTGGAAGACCCGATCGAGATGATCGAGCCGGCCTTCAACCAGACGCAGGTGCAGGCCGCGCTGGACATGGGCTTTGCCGAGGGCCTGCGCGCGCTGATGCGGCAAGACCCGGACATCATCATGGTGGGTGAGATCCGTGATCTGGCCACCGCCGAGATGGCGATCCAGGCCGCGCTCACCGGCCACCTGGTGTTCTCCACGCTGCACACCAATGACGCGGCGTCGGCCATCACCCGGCTGATGGACCTGGGTGTGCCGCCGTACCTGATCTCGGCCACGCTGATCGGCGTGCTGGCGCAGCGCCTGGCGCGCACCCTGTGCGCCGCCTGCAAAGTGCGCGACCAGGCCGCCACGCGCGAGACGCTGGACGATCTGGCCCGGCCCTGGCGGCTGGCCGGCGGCGTGCGGCCGTACAAGCCGGTGGGCTGCCCGGCCTGCCGGCAAACCGGCTTTCGGGGCCGGGTGGGTTTGTATGAGCTGCTGGTGCTGGGCGACGAGGCCCGCCGCGCGGTGCACCCGGCGCAAGACATGGCCGCGCTGCGCCGCCAGGCCGTGAAAGACGGCATGCGGCCGTTGCGTCTGGCCGGCATGATGAAAGTGGCCGAGGGCCAGACCACGGTAGACGAGGTGCTGCGCGGCACGCCGGCCTGGTCAGACGACTGACCTGCCGGGTGGCTGGCGCGCACCCCGCCGCCGCCCCGCCTTACGTGGAAACCACACCGGGCCCCGGCAGAGGCGCTACCTAGAATCGTCGCCACGGCAAGCAGCCGGTGAGGAGACACCACAGTGAAGATCAAAAGCCAGAAAGATTTCTGGTCCGGGTTGATGTTTGTCACCGTGGGCATCGGCTTTGCCTGGGGTGCCACCAACTACAACTTCGGCTCGTCGGCACGGCCCGGTCCCGGGTTTTTTCCGCTCGGCCTGGGGCTGTTGATGGCCATCCTGGGCGCGGTGGTGTTGTTCAAGGCGCTGGTGGTCGAGACCGATGACGGTGAGCCGATCGGCGCCTGGGCCTTCCGGCCGCTGCTCATCGTCATGGCGTCGGTGGGCCTGTTCGGCTACACGCTGCCGCTGCTGGGCATGGCCGTGTCGCTGCCGATCCTGATCGTGATGTGCAGCCTGGCCGGGGATGAGTTTCACTGGAAGGACGCGCTCATCAGCGTGGTGGTGCTGACGATCGGCTCGTGGTTCATCTTCATCTACGGACTCAAGCTGGTGATCCCGCTGTGGCCAAAATTCATCACCGGCTGAGCGCTGCACCATGGAACTGATCAACAACCTGATGCTGGGTTTTGGCGTCGCCTTCACGGCGCAAAACCTGCTGTACGCTTTTTTTGGCTCGGTGTTGGGCACCTTGATCGGCGTGCTGCCGGGCCTGGGCCCGGTGGCCACCATCGCCATGCTGCTGCCGTCGATCTACGCGCTCGATGCCACGCCCGCGCTCATCATGCTGGCCGGCATTTATTACGGCGCGCAGTACGGCGGCTCCACCACCGCCATCCTGATCAACGTGCCGGGTGAGTCCAGCTCGGTCGTCACCGCCATCGACGGCTACGCCATGGCCCGCAAGGGCCGGGCCGGTTCGGCGCTGGCCGCTGCCGGACTGGGCTCGTTTTTTGCGGGCTGTGTGGGCACCATCATCATCGCGGCCTTTGCGCCGCCGCTCACCGAGCTGGCCTTCAAGTTCGGCCCGGCCGAGTACTTCAGCCTGATGGTGCTGGGGCTGATCGGCGCGGTGGTGCTGGCCTCGGGCTCGCTGATCAAGGCGATCTCGATGATTTTGCTCGGCCTGCTGCTGGGCCAGATCAACACCGATGTGATCTCGGGCGTGCCGCGCTACAGCTTTGACATCCCCGAGCTGACCGACGGCATCGGCTTTGTGGTGATTGCGATGGGTATCTTTGGTTTTGGTGAGATCGTCGCCAATCTGGGCAAGCCGGCCGAGCACCGCGAGGTGTTTACCAAAGATGTCAAAGGCCTGTGGCCGACCCGGCAAGACTTCAAGGATGCCTTCCCGGCGGTGCTGCGCGGCACCGCGCTGGGCTCGATCCTGGGCGTGCTGCCGGGGGGCGGCGCGCTGCTGGCGTCGTTTGCGGCCTACACGATGGAAAAGAAGATGAAGGGCCGCCCGGGCGAGGTGCCGTTTGGCAAGGGCAATATCCGCGGCGTGGCCGGGCCCGAATCGGCCAACAACGCCGGTGCGCAGACCAGCTTTATCCCGATGCTCACGCTGGGCATCCCGCCCAATGCGGTGATGGCGCTGATGGTGGGCGCGATGACGATCAAGGGCATCCAGCCCGGCCCGCAAGTGATGACCAGCAACCCCGAGTTGTTCTGGGGCCTGATCGCCAGCATGTGGGTGGGCAACGCGATGCTGGTCATTCTGAATTTGCCGCTCATCGGCATCTGGATCAAGCTGCTCACCGTGCCGTACCGGTTCTTGTTTCCGGCCATCGTCACCTTCTGCTGCATCGGCAGTTACACGCTGAACAACAGCTCGTTTGATGTCTACATGACGGCGATCTTCACCCTCGTCGGCTATACGTTTTACAAGCTCGGCTGTGAGCCGGCGCCGCTGTTGCTGGGCTTCATCCTGGGGCCAATGATGGAAGAGAACCTG
>JANMKO010000037.1:0-2041 GCA_031372085.1 Betaproteobacteria bacterium | reverse complement strand
CGCCTGGCGCGCCTGGTCCGCAAAATCGTCGCTGTGGAAAACGCCCTGGGCGTCCCAGCCGATCATGCCGGCGATGAACACCTGCCGGCCCCGGGTGGCCACGCCGTTGGCATAGCCGCGCGGCCGGGGCCAGCCGGCGGGCAGCAGGATTTGCGGGTTGGTCGTCGTCATCACGCGGTCTCCGTCGAGGTCAGGCACCGGGGTCAATCGCCCTGAAACACCGGCTTGCCGCGCGCCACAAAGGCGTTGTAGGCGCGGCCAAAATCCTGCGTCAGCATGCACAGCGCCTGCGCTTGGGCCTCGGCCTCGATGGCCTGCTCGATGGTCATGGCCCACTCTTGCTGCAACATGGTTTTGGTGATGCCGTTCGCAAATGTGGGGCCGGCGGCCAGATCAGCGGCCAGTGCCGCGGCCTCGGCTTGCAGCGCGTCTGGCGCGCACAGGCGGTTGAACCAGCCCCAGCGCTCGCCCTCGTCGCCGCCCAGCGCGCGGCCGGTGTACAGCAGCTCACTGGCCCGGCCCTGGCCGATGAGGCGGGGCAGCATGGCGCAAGCGCCCATGTCGCAGCCGGCCAGGCCCACCCGGTTGAACAGAAACGCGGTTTTGCTGCGCGCCGTGCCCAGCCGCAGATCAGACGCCATCGCCAGGATGGCGCCGGCACCGGCGCAAATGCCGTCGATGGCGGCAACGATGGGCTGCGGGCAGGTGCGCATCGCCTTGACCAGATCGCCCGTCATGCGGGTGAACAGCAGCAGCTCGGGCGCTTTGAGTTGCAGCAGCGGGCCGATGATCTCGTGCACATCCCCGCCCGAGCAAAAGTTGCCACCCGCGCCGGTGAGCACCACCGCGTGCACATCGTCGGCCTGCTTCAAGCGGCCAAACAGATCACGCAACTCGGCATAGGCGCTGAAGGTGAGCGGGTTTTTGCGCTCGGGCCGGTTCAGCGTGACGGTGGCCACGCCGGCCGCCACCTGCCAGCCAAAGTTCACCGCTGCATAGCCGGCCAGCGGTTGGCGGTTGCCGGCCAGCAGCGCGGGGTCGATGCGGTGTGGGCTGTCGGGTTCGTCGGGTTCGTCCGGTGTGTCGGCGGTCATGGCTTTTCCTCAAGCGCGGGCGCGGCGTGGGTGGGGGTCGTGGGGGTTGTGGGGGTCGTGGGGGTGACCACGGCGGCGGCGACGGTCGCGTCGCCCGCAGCGGCCGGCAAGTGCATCAAATGCACCCGCAAGCGGCCCAAATGCTGGTAGACCTGCTGCACCGCGCCGGCATCGAGACCGGCAAACAATTCCAGAATCCAGCGCTCGTGCACTTGCGCCATCAGCGCAAAGCTGCTGTGGCCGGCGGGCGTCAGCCGCACGATCCAGGCGCGCCGGTCACCCGGGCTGGGCTGGCGCTGCACCAGGCCGTCGCGCACCAGCTCGTCGGTCAGGCCGGTGATGTTGCCGCCGGTGACCATCAGGCAGCGCGACAGATCGGACATCTTCATGCCGCCCGGCTGGCGAAACAACTGGGCCAGGTAGTCAAAGCGTGGCAGCGAGATGTTGAAGGACTGGCGCAGCCGGCGCCGGATCTCAGCCTCCACTTGCGCGGTGCAGGCCAGCAGCCGCAGCCAGAGCTTGAGGGCCGCGTGGTCAGTGCCGTCGGCGCGTGATTCATGGCCCAGGCCGCTGGCCTGGTCGAGCAGGCGGTGGCTGGCGTCGGGCGTCATGGCGCGGCTTGGCTGGGCGCACTGGTCGCACTGGTCGCGCTGGTCGCGCTGGCTCGGCTGGCCGGGCTGGCTGGGCCTGCCTGACCGGCCTGCGCCCGCTCACGCTGGAACAGCGCCTCCAGCTGGCGCTGGGCCGCGCTGTACTGCCGGGGCCAGGCCACGGGCGTGTAGCCGATGCGGGCGGCCTCGGTCAGTGTCCAGGCCGGGTTGGCCAGGTGCGGCCGGCCGATGGCGCACAGATCAGCCCGGCCGGCGGCAATGATGCTGTTGACATGGTCGGCCTCACTGATGGCGCCGACCGCGATGGTGGCAATGCCGGCCTCTTGACGCACCTGG
>JANMKO010000784.1:0-1509 GCA_031372085.1 Betaproteobacteria bacterium | reverse complement strand
CGGCAGGCCGAGGGCGCTTTTTTGCACGCACTGCTGCGCCACCTGGCCGACGAGGGTGTTGACCAGGTGCAGGCCGAGTTTGTGCCGTCGGCCAAAAACGAGCTGGCCCGGTCGTTTTTTGCCGACCAGGGTTTTGTGCCCGAAGCGCAGGGTACGCAGGGTGAGCCGGGTGCCCCGGGTGCACCGGGCGGCCCCGCTGTGCAGGTGCGCCAGCTGCGCACGGCGCCGCCCCGGGCGGCCAGCGACTTTCCCATCCAGGTCGATTTCAACCCGCCCAGCGCCGCGCCGTGATGCGCGTGGCGTGGGCCAAGACGGACTGTTCATGACCACTTTCGAGACATTGCAGCAAACCATCGCCACCACGCTCAAGGTGGCGGTCGACAAGATCAGCCCCAGCACCCGCGATGAAGACATCCCCAGCTGGGATTCCCTGGGCCAGGTCAACCTGATCATGGCCATCGAGCAGGCGTTTGAGGTGTTTGTCGAGGTTGAGGATTTTGGTGAGTTGAACTCGGTGCCCACCATCCTGGCGTTTCTCGCCAAGCAAGGCGTGGCGTGACGCTGCCGGCCCGGGCCGGGCGATGACGGCGCCGCACCCGGTGGCGCCGCAGCCGCTGCTGCTGGCCGGCGCCAGCGGCCCGCTGTGTGCGCTGTACTTTGCGCCGGCCGCCGGCACCGCGCCACTGGGCGATGTGCTGGTGGTGCCGCCGTTTGCCGAAGAAATGCACCGTTGCCGGGCCATGGTGGCGATGCAGGCGCGGTCGTTGGCCTTGGCCGGCGTGGGCACGCTGGTGATCGACCCCTTTGGCACCGGTGACAGCGCGGGTGAGTTTGCCGATGCCACCTGGGCCGGTTGGCTGGACGACCTGCAGCGCGGCGTGGCCTGGCTCGACCAGCACGGCCAAGGCTGCCGCGCCTTGCTGGCGATCCGGCTGGGCGCCATCCTGGCCCAGGCGCTGCTGCGCGACGCACCCGCCGTGCGCCAGCTGGTGCTGTGGCAGCCGGTGCTGAGCGGCAAAACCTTCCAGACCCAGTTTTTGCGCATCCGCATCGCCGCCGAGATCAACCAGCCCGACCGCATCAAGACCACGAATGAGCTGCGCGCGATGTCGGCCGCCGGCCAAGCGGTAGAGGTCTCGGGCTACGCGGTCGGTGCGGCGCTGGCGCAGGCGCTGGACGGCGCGGTGTTCAATGCCGACACGCTGCGCCCGCCGCTGCAAACCAGCTGGTTCGAGGTGGTGGCCGACGCCGCCGCGCCGGTGTCGCTGGCCAGCGCCAAGGCCATCGAGGCGTTTCGGGCGGCCGGCGCGGGGTTCCATTTTGAGCAGGTGGCCGGGCCGTCGTTCTGGCATGTGCATGAGCGTGCGCTGGCGCCCGGGCTGGTGCAGCGCACCACGCAGCGCCTGGCGGACGGCTTGAAAGACGGATTGGCCAACGGATCAACCGCCGGATCGACCGCCGGATCGACCGCCGGACCGGCGCCCGGCAGCACCCAGCCGGTGGCGGCCG
>JANMKO010000765.1:0-1974 GCA_031372085.1 Betaproteobacteria bacterium | reverse complement strand
CGCCCAGCCAGCGTTTGAAAGTGGCCTCGGGCGTGGGCCGCTCGGCCATCAGCACGGTGGCCGCACCCACGCTGAGCGGGAAGGTCAGCGCGTTGCCCAGGCCGTAGGCAAAAAACAGCTTGGCGGCCGAGAAGCAGACATCGTGCTCGGTGATGCCCAGCACCGGCGTGCCGTACAGCTCCGCCGTCCAGTACGGGTTGGCATGGGTGTGCACCGTGCCTTTGGGCCGGCCAGTGGAGCCCGATGAATAGAGCCAGAAGCCCGGGTCATCGGGCGCGGTGGGCGCCGGCAGCGCCAACGGGGCGTGGCCGTGCAAAAACGCCTCGAAATCAAGCGCATCCGGCGGCAATTGCTGGGTCGGCCGCGAGACGACGATCAGCTTGACCTCGTGCGCCGACTGCGCCATCGCGGCCTGGATTTGCGGCAGCAGCGCGGCCGAGACCAGCACCGCCTGGGCCCGGCAATCGGCCAGCATGAAGGCGTAGTCATCGGCGGTGAGCAGCGTGTTGACAGCCACCGGCACGATGCCGGCGTACAGCGCGCCAAGAAAGCTCACCGGCCAGTCAGCGCAGTCGTGCATCAGCAGCAGCACCCGCTCCTCACGCCGCACACCGGCGGCCAGCAGGGCGGCGGCCAGTTGGCGGGTGCGCCGGGCCAGGTCACCGTAGCGCAGGCTGCCGGCATCGTCGATGAAGGCGGTCTTGCTGGCCCGGCCGGTGTTGCGGTTGATCAGGTGCTGGGCAAAGTTGAAGCGCTCACCCGGGGGCGGCACGTCACGATGTGTCTTTGTCTGGGGCGGGTGCATGGGAGGGCCTCGTCAGTTTTGGGCGGGTGCGGCCCCATCGGGTTGCCGGCCCGCGCAACATGAAGTATTGTGCAAGCATCTAGACGATACCGCGCAGGCAAAAACGTGTCAAGCACTATAATGCATATCCCCGGGTATACACCGGATTCACCCGCTGCCGCTGCGGGCTCGGCCGTGCCCGCCGCGCCGGCGGACGAAAAAAACCCGTCACTGCAAGCGCTGGGTGAGCGGGTGCGCCGGCTGCGGGCGCAGCGCGGCATGACACGCAAGGCCGTGGCGCTGGCGGCTGATGTGTCTGAGCGCCATCTGGCCAACCTGGAATACGGCATCGGCAATGCGTCGTTTTTGGTGTTGCAGCAGGTGGCGGGGGCCTTGCAGTGCCCGATGGCCGAACTGATCGGCGACATCACCACCGCCACGCCCGAGTGGTTGCTGCTGCGTGAGCTGCTGGCGCCGTGCGACGAGGCCGGCCTGCGCCGGGTGCGGCTGGCCGTGGGTGAGCTGCTGGGCACCGGTGGTGGTTTAAAAGGCCGCTCGCACGGCGCTGGCCCCGCCGCGCCCAGCACCCGGGTGGCGCTGATCGGTCTGCGTGGCGCCGGCAAATCCACGCTGGGCCAGCGCCTGGCCGATGACCTGGGCTACCCGTTTGTGGAGCTGAGCCGCGAGATCGAGAAATTTGCCGGTTGCAGCATCGCCGAGATCCAGGGCCTGTACGGCCAGAACGCCTACCGCCGCTACGAGCGCCGGGCGCTCGAAGAAGCGATCCAGATCTACCCCGAGGCGGTGCTCGCCACGCCCGGCGGGCTGGTGTCGGACGCGGCCACCTTCAACCTGCTGCTGTCGCACTGCACAACGGTTTGGCTGCAAGCCGACCCCGAGCACCACATGCAGCGCGTCGCCGCCCAGGGTGATCTGCGGCCAATGGCGGCTAGCCGCGAGGCGATGGACGACCTGCGGCAAATCCTGGCCGGCCGGGCGGCTTTTTATGCCAAGGCCGACCTGGCGGTCAATACCAGCGCCGCGCCGCTGGACGAGACGTTTGCAACGCTGCGCACGGCGGTGCGCCAGGCGCTGCACCTGGCCGAAACACCGGAATAAAAGTGCAGATTTTGATGCACGCAAGGCTTGACAGCATCAAAACACGCACTATCATTCATAGTCTGATCTCA
>JANMKO010000723.1:0-2085 GCA_031372085.1 Betaproteobacteria bacterium | reverse complement strand
CGCCATGAGCTGGCCCAAGTGGCGTTTGCCGGCGGCCGCTTCACCGACGCGATGGACGAGTTGCTGGAGATCGTGATGCGCGACAAGGTGTGGAACGGTGAGCTGGCGCGCAAAACGTATGTCGCCATCCTGGCCATGATGGCCAAGCCCGCAGCCAAGGCCGTGGCCGGCAAAAACCCCGCCGAGCCGGCCAAAGGCACGCTGGAGGTGGTGGGCCGCGCGGCCACCGCACCCAGTGACCCGGTGATCGACCAGTACCGCCGCAAGCTCAGCATGGCGCTGTTCTGATCCGGCCTGGCCCCGGGGCAACGCCCGGGGCACGCCACCTACAATCAGCGGTTGGCCCGCGCTGGAGCAGGCCACCACACAAGGACGTTCAACGTGTTCATTTCACAAGCTTTTGCCCAGGCGGCGCCGGCCGCCGCCAGCGGGGGCGGCATGGAGTCGCTGTTTGGCTCGCTGGGCCAGTTCTTGCCGCTGGTGCTGATGTTCGTGGTGCTGTACTTCATCATGATCCGGCCCCAGATGAAGCGCCAGAAAGAGCACAAGGCGATGATCGACGCGCTGGCCAAGGGCGATGAGATCGTCACCACCGGCGGGTTGATCGGCCGCGTCGCCAAGATGGGCGAGAGCATGTTGCAGGTGGAGGTGGCCAACGGCGTTGAGCTGCAAGTGCAGCGCAGCGCGGTGGTGCAGGTGCTGCCCAAAGGCAGCTTCGGCAAATAAGCCGTCGCGCCGTGCCGGCGTGTCGCCACCCGGCCCGCCCCGCTGCGGCCCCGGCGCCACCACCCCGACCCACCTGATCCGCTCAAGCCGGGTCTGACCCGGCCCCCGCGCCGAGGAATGCACGATGAACCGCTACCCCTGGTGGAAATACACGATCCTGGCGCTGGCGCTGCTGATCGGCCTGCTCTACACCCTGCCCAATCTGTACGGTGAGGCGCCTGCGGTGCAGGTGTCCAGCGGCAAGGCCACGCTCAAGCTGGATGCCGGGCTGGTGCCGCGCATCGAGAAAGTGCTGGCGGCGGCCAGCCTGAAGCCTGATTTTGTGCAGTTCGAGGGCAACTCGGTCAAGGCCCGGCTGGGCAGCACCGACGAGCAACTGAAAGCCAAAGATGCCATCAGCAAGGCGCTGAACCCCGACGCCACCGACCCGTCGTACATCGTCGCGCTCAACCTGCTCAGCCGGTCGCCGGCCTGGCTCACCCGGCTGCACGCGCTGCCGATGTACCTGGGCCTGGATTTGCGCGGCGGTGTGCACTTCTTGATGCAGGTGGACATGAAGGCGGCGCTGACCAAAAAAGCCGAAGCCACCACCGGCGACCTGCGCACCCTGCTGCGCGACAAGACCATCCGCCACGCCGGCATCAGCCGCGACGGCAATCTGGTGCGGGTGCGGTTTCGGGATCAACCCACGCTGGCCCAGGCACGCACGCTGCTGGCCGACCAGATGTCCGACATGGACTGGACCGACGCCGCCGATGGTGCTGAATTTGTGCTCACCGGCGCGCTCAAGGCGGTGGCCGCGCGGGCGGTGCAAGACGCCGCGATCAAGCAAAACATCACCACGCTGCACAACCGGGTGAACGAGCTGGGCGTGTCCGAGCCGGTGATCGCGCAGCAGGGCGCTGACCGGGTGGTGGTGCAACTGCCCGGCGTGCAAGACACCGCCAAGGCCAAAGACATCATCGGCCGTACCGCCACGCTGGAGGTGCGGCTGGCCAATACCAGCACCGAGGCGATGGACGCGCTGCGCGGCGGCGGCCCGGTGCCGTTTGGCAGCGAGAAGTACCTTGAGAAAGACGGCGCGCCGATCATCGTCTTTCGCCAGGTGATCCTGACCGGCGAGAACCTGACCGACGCCCAGCCGGGCTTCGACAACCAAGAGGCGGCGGTGCACCTCACACTCGACGCCAAGGGGGCGCGCATCTTTCGCGACGTGACGCGCGAGAACATCAACAAGCGCATGGCGATTTTGCTGTTCGAGAAAGGCAAGGGCGAGGTCGTCACCGCGCCGGTGATCCGCAGTGAGATCGGCGGCGGCCGGGTGCAGATCAGCGGCCGCATGAGCACCACCGAGGCGGC
>JANMKO010000703.1:0-2044 GCA_031372085.1 Betaproteobacteria bacterium | reverse complement strand
TCCAGGGTGACACCGCGCGGCCGGCGGCGCGACAGTCTGCCACGGCACTGGCTCAAATACCGAGCCATCGGCGCGCGGCCGGCTGAAAATATTTGTCACCCCGCTGGCTCGGTATTTGAGCCAGTCAGGCCAGACACTTTGCAGGCCGGGGTTGTCCCGGTGCCCTTCGATGGAGCCCCGCATGGCCCAAGCCGCTTTTGAGTTCAGCCCGCTCTACCAGCCCGCCAGCCTGCACGGCACCCTGCCCGGCCAGGCCAGCGCCCGCCGCCGGCCTGGCCCCGGCGCAGCCCCGGCGTTGGCGGCGCTGGCCGCCAGGCCCGGCGCCAGTGCCACTGCCACCGATCCGGACGCCACCGGCTTCGAGATCGGCTGGGACCATGCCCACCACCGGCTGACGCCGCCGCTGCGCCACCTGCATGACCACAACCCGGTGCGCCAGGGCTGGTCAGCCGGGCGTGCGGTGTTTGGCAGCCGCACGCTCAAGCCGACCGTGGCCGTGCGCCAGTGGCTGGGGCTGCGCCTGCAAGCCTGGCAGCAGGGCGATGTGTTCGAGGGGGTGCAGGTCAATCCGCATTTTCTGGCGCGCCTGGATGGCGACGAATGCCCTGTCAGCCGCCAGCCGTTGACGCTGTGCGCCGGCCGGCCCAGCGACGCCTGCATCAGCCGGCTGAACCTGGCGGCAGCGTATGCCGCCGGCAACCTGGTGCTGTTGAGCCAGCGCGTGGCCGATGTGCACCAGGTTGCTGAAGCGGCAGGCCAGCCCGGCCTGCCCGGCCAGCCTGGCGCACCCGGCGCACCCGGCGCCAGCGCCTTGAGCGACGATGAATCCGCCCGGCTGGCGGTGCTGGCCAGTTTTGCCACACCGCTGCCGCACGCCCAGGCGGCACTGCTGGCGCTGCGCGTGCTGCCGCCCAACCGAACCCGGGTCATCAACCCGGTGCAGGCGCTGCAGGTGATGCTGACCTTGCAGTTCACCCAGGCCGGTTATGCGCGCCGGCTGCTGGGCCTGGCCGTGCTGATGCCGGGCAGCGAGGTGCGCCAGGCCTTCCAGATATTCATGCGCACGCTGCTGGCGCGGCGCTTGTCGGCCGGCCAGGCCCCCACGCCGCTGGCGCTGCGCCGGGCGATGGAGGACAGCTGGGCCGATGCGCTGGTCAATCGCCGCTGGCAGCGCCTGGCCACCCGGTTGAGCGCGGCCGATTGTGAGCGGCTGCTGCAGCGCGCCGGCCAGCGCGGGCTGGCGGTGGGCGGCAGCCGCTGGCTGAGTGCCGACGGCGCCACCGACGGCTGGGCGCTGCCGGCCGCAGCGCTGCCTCAGCCCGGCACGGGCGACACGGCAGTGCCGGGTGGCACGTCGGGAAGGGCGTCGGGCACCACCAGGCCGGGCATGGCGCGCAGCCTGGGCTCACAGAAGCGGGCCAGTTGAGCCGGGCTCACCTGCTGCGGCTCGTTCCAGTAATGCCGGGCCGCGCCGATGTGGGTGGCCAGGCACTCCAGCACCGCCGGACTGGGGTCGAACTGGCACAGCAGGTTGGCACCGCGCCACAGCACGGCAGTGCTTTGCTGGCGCTGGCCGGCCACCGCCATGCCGGCGGCCAGGCATTGCAGCATCACGTCCACCCGCCACTGGCGCTGCCAGGTGGCGGGCGCGTGCAGGCGGCCGTCACCGCCTTTGTAGGTCAGGCACAGCAGGCCGTTGCCGTGCGCCAGCACCGCATCGGGCTGGGCCAGCAGGCCGGGCACGCGGTAGCTGGCGCGCTGGCCCTCGGGCACCAGCAGGCGCACGGCGATGGCCGGTGGCGCTTGCGGCAGGTTTGGCAGGTGGCGGGCCGCAAAATCGGCCTGCGCATCCACCGTTTGCGGGTCGAAGAAAAAGGTGCGCACGCGCACCCCCAGCAAATCGGCCTGGTCATGCCAATCAAGCGCCTGGTTCATCGCAGCTCCGCTGTCGTCAAAAGCGCCGCCGGCACGGCCGACGCCGGCCGCAGCGGCTGGGCCGCCGGTGCGGGCGCGCGCGGTGCCGGCGCTGGCGCCGTGCCGGCCG
>JANMKO010000670.1:0-1958 GCA_031372085.1 Betaproteobacteria bacterium | reverse complement strand
GTGGTGTCCAGCGTGGTGCAGACCGCATCGGGTTTTGTGGTGGACCGCTTCGGCCCCCGGCCGGTGCTGCTGGGCGGTTTGTCGCTGCTCGGCCTGGCCGCGCTCGGCTATGCCAGCAGTCAGAGCTACACCCAGCTGGCCGCCAGCGCGGTGCTGGCCGGCATCGGCAACGGCGTGTTCCACCCGGTGGACTACACCTTGCTTAACCGCAAGATCCACAAATCGCGGCTCGGCCATGCCTACAGCGCGCACGGCATCACCGGCACGCTGGGCTGGGCGCTGGCGCCCGCGCTGATGGTGCCGATGGCGCTGGCCTTTGGCTGGCGGGCGGCGATGCTCAGCGCGGCGGCGGTGGCTTTTGGCGTGCTGGCGGTGCTGTGGTGGCAGCGCAGCCGGCTGGCGCTGGAGGTGGCCGCGCCAGCCGCGGTGGCGGCGCCTGCCGGCCGTGCCGCCAGCGGTGCGGCTGGCGGTGCGGCGGGGGTTGCGGCCGGCGTTGCGGCCGGGCGGGCAGTGTCGGGCGCCAGGCCGGTGCCCGACGAGGGCTTGTTCGACTTTTTGCGCATCCCGGCGGTGTGGATGTGCTTTGGCTTCTTCTTTTTCTACGCCATGGCGCTCAGCGTGGTGCAGAGTTTTGCGCCCGAGGCGGCGCGCCAGTTGCACGACGTGCCGGTGCACTGGGTGGCGGCATGCTTGTCGATCTACATGGTGTCCAGCGCCAGCGGCATGGTGGTGGGCGGCTTTCTGGCGGCCGACCCAGCGCGCTGCGAGCGGGTGGTGGGCGTGGGCATGGGGCTGGCGGCCAGCGTGGCGCTGGCGGTGGCGCTGTTGCCGGTGCCACCGGGCGCGGTGCCGTTGCTGTTTGGCGTGATGGGCCTGTTCACCGGCAGCGCCGGGCCGTCGCGTGATTTGCTGGTCAAGCGCTCCACCCCTGAGAACGCCAGTGGCCGGGTGTTTGGTGTGGTCTACGCCGGGCTCGACATCGGCCAGGCCATTGCCCCGCTGGTTTTTGGTCGGCTGATGGATTTGCACCAATACCAAAGCGTGTGGATCGGCCTGGCGCTGGTGCAATTGGTGCTGATTGCCAGTGCCTTCAATGTGCGGCGGGTGCGGCGCGAGTTGCTGCCGGTGCGGGCGCCGGCTTGATGCCGAGGCCGCTGGGCAGCGGCCGATAATCCGGCGGTCGCGGGCCTGGCATCGTGGCCTGATTTCATGGCCTGACTTCGTCGCTTGATTGCCCAGCCCCTTCACCTCAACCCTGTCCCCCACACCAACGCCGAAGGCTTGCGCCTTTCGGCTGCGGGGAGAGGGGCAAACCCACCCCACCATGACCCCCAGACCCGCCGGCCACGCCCTGGTTGAAGCCCTGATCGCCCAGGGCGTGCACACCGCATTCGGCGTGCCGGGTGAAAGCTACCTGGCCGTGCTGGACGGCTTTCATCAGCACCGCGAGCAGATCCGCTTCATCGCCTGCCGGCAAGAAGGCGGTGCGGCCTTCATGGCCGACGCGCAGGGCAAATTGAGCGGCCGGCCCGGCATCTGCTTTGTCACCCGGGGGCCGGGCGCCACCAATGCCAGCATCGGCGTGCACACCGCGTTTCAAGATTCCACCCCGCTGATTTTGTTCGTCGGCCAGGTGGCCAGTGACCAGCGCGACCGCGAGGTGTTTCAAGAGCTGGACTACCGCCAGATGTTCGGCCCCGGCACGCTGGGCCTGGCCAAATGGGTGGGCGAGGTGCAGCAGGCCGACCGCCTGCCCGAGTACATCAACCGCGCTTTCCACACCGCGCTGCAAGGCCGGCCCGGCCCGGTGGTGCTGGTGCTGCCCGAGGACATGCTGACCCAACTCACCGCCGCCCCGGTGCTGCCGCGCGCCGAGCCCGCCCTGGCCTGGCCGGCGCCCGGCGGGCTGCGTGCGCTGCGAGAAATGCTGTTGGCCGCCCAGCGCCCGCTGCTGATCG
>JANMKO010000593.1:0-6499 GCA_031372085.1 Betaproteobacteria bacterium | reverse complement strand
CCGACCACCGTCCACCAGCCGGCCAAACAACAACTCATCGGCCAGTGCCCGGCGGATCGTGTCCTGGATCAGCCGCTGCATCGGCCGCGCACCCATCAGCGGGTCAAACCCCTTCTTGGCCAGGTGCTTGCGCAGGGTGTCGGTGAAGGTGACCTCTACCTTTTTCTCGGCCAACTGGGCTTCGAGCTGCAGCAAGAATTTATCGACCACGCGCAGGATGATGGTCTCGTCCAGCGCCTTGAAGCTCACCGTTGCGTCCAGCCGGTTGCGGAACTCGGGCGTGAACAAGCGCTTGATGTCGGCCATCTCGTCACCCTGCTCACGCGTGGTGGTAAAGCCGATGGTGGATTTGTTCATCGTCTCGGCGCCCGCATTGGTTGTCATGATGATGATGACATTGCGGAAGTCGGCCTTGCGCCCGTTGTTGTCGGTCAGCGCGCCGTGGTCCATCACTTGCAACAGCACGTTGTAGACATCCGGGTGGGCTTTCTCGATCTCGTCGAGCAGCAGCACGCAGTGCGGCTTCTTGGTCACCGCCTCGGTCAGCAGGCCGCCCTGGTCGAAACCCACATAACCCGGTGGCGCGCCGATCAGCCGGCTCACCGCGTGGCGCTCCATGTACTCACTCATGTCGAAGCGGATCAGCTCGATGCCCAGGATGTAGGCCAGTTGCTTGGCCACCTCGGTCTTGCCCACGCCGGTGGGGCCCGAGAACAAGAACGAGCCGATGGGTTTGTCGGGCCGGCCCAGGCCGGACCGGGCCATCTTGATGGCCGCCGCCAGTGCGTCGATGGCCGGCTCTTGGCCAAACACCACGCTCTTCAAATCGCGGTCCAGACTTTTGAGCTTGCCGCGATCGTCGTTGGAGACGGACGCCGGCGGAATGCGGGCGATCTTGGCCACGATCTCTTCCACCTCGTTGCGGGTGATCGTTTTCTTCTGCTTGTTCTTGGGCAGGATGCGCTGCGCGGCACCGGCCTCGTCGATCACATCGATCGCCTTGTCCGGCAAATGCCGGTCATTGATGAATTTGGCCGACAGCTCGGCCGCCGCCTGCAGCGCGCCCAGCGCGTACTTGACGTTGTGGTGGTCTTCGAAGCGCGACTTCAGGCCCTTCAAGATTTCCACCGTCTGCTCGACCGACGGCTCAACCACGTCGATCTTCTGGAAGCGCCTTGACAGTGCGGCGTCTTTCTCGAAGATGCCGCGGTATTCAGTGAAGGTGGTGGCGCCGATGCACTTCATCGTGCCGTTGCTCAGCGCGGGTTTGAGCAGGTTGCTGGCGTCCAGCGTGCCACCGGATGCCGCACCGGCGCCGATCAGCGTGTGAATCTCGTCGATGAACAGCACCGCATTGGGCTGGTCTTTGAGTTGCTTGAGCACGCCCTTGAGGCGTTGCTCAAAATCACCCCGGTATTTGGTGCCGGCCAGCAGCGCGCCCATGTCGAGTGAATACACGGTGGACGAGGCCAATACTTCGGGCACGTCGCCCTGGGTGATGCGCCAGGCCAAACCTTCGGCAATCGCGGTTTTGCCCACGCCCGCCTCTCCCACCAGCAGCGGGTTATTCTTGCGGCGCCGGCAAAGGATTTGAATCACGCGCTCGACCTCGGCATCGCGGCCGATCAGCGGATCGATCTTGCCCTCTTTGGCCTGCTGGTTCAAATTCTGCGTGAATTGATCAAGCGGCGAGCCTTTGCCGGCATCGCCAGATTCTTCTTTTTCAGATTCAGCGCTGGGCTCATTGGACTTGGTGGCCTCGGGTGGCTCACTCTTTTTGATGCCGTGGGCGATGAAATTGACCACATCCAGGCGGGTGACACCCTGCTGGTGCAGGTAATACACCGCGTGAGAATCTTTCTCGCCAAAAATGGCCACCAGCACATTGGCGCCGGTCACCTCTTTTTTGCCCGAGCCGGTGGATTGCACATGCATGATGGCGCGCTGGATCACACGCTGGAAACCCAGCGTGGGCTGGGTATCGACCTCATCGGTGCCGCCCACGGTGGGCGTGTTTTCTTTGATGAAGGTGGTCAGGCTCTTGCGCAGATCGTCGATATTGGCCGCGCACGCCTTGAGTACCTCGGCGGCCGACGGGTTGTCCAGCAGCGCGAGCAACAAGTGCTCGACGGTGATGAACTCATGGCGCTGTTGGCGCGCCTCGACGAACGCCATGTGCAGGCTGACTTCAAGTTCTTGCGCAATCATGCGGCCTCCATAATGCACTGCAACGGATGCCCGGCGCGGCGCGCCGCGGCGAGGACGAGTTCAACCTTGGTGGCGGCAACGTCTTTGCTGAAGACGCCGCAAACGCCACGGCCTTCGTGGTGAATTTTCAGCATGATGAGGGTGGCCGTTTCGAGATCACACCGAAAGTACTGCTGCAACACCATGACGACAAACTCCATCGGTGTGAAGTCGTCATTGAGCAACACCACTTGAAACAATTGCGGGGGTTTGGTGCGGGCGGTCTTGCGCTCGGCCACCACCGTGCCGTCGTCGCTGCGGCGGGGCAGCACGTGGGGCCGGGGCGGCGGCGTTGGTGGGCTTTCCTGGGGCATGGTTCATTCTATCGAGTCGGGCTGCATACCTTCACACAGCACGGGATATTGCGCCACTTCGGCCGTCTGCAAGCGCTAAAAAACGCCGCAGCCTGCGGCTTGTTGCAGGCGGGCGGCGCGGGGCGGGCCCGGCGGGCGGGTTCGAGATGCGGTTTTGCCGCCGATCTGCCCGGCCATCTGCCGCCGATCTGCCGTCAAGTCAGCCCGGCAATCCGGGCAGGCGCCCGCTGCGCACCAGTGCATGGTCGAGCGACACCGCTCCCGGCCCGCGCGCCATCAGCAACAGCAGCAAAGCGGCCCAGGTGCCGTGGGTGGCGTAGGCGCCGGGGTAGACCAGCAGCTGGATCACCAGCGTCATGCCCAGCAACGCGGTGGCCGACAAGCGGGTGGCCAAGCCCAGCAGCAGCAGCAGCGCGAAGGTGTGCTCGGCCGACGCCGCCAGCGTGGCGGCCAGCCCGGGCGCCAGCCACGGCAGCTTGTACTCGTCGCGGAACAGCGCCACCGCGCTGTCGGACAGGTGCGGCCAGCCCAATGCGATCTCACCACTGATCAGGTTGATCACCAGCCCTTGCACCTTCGTCTGGGCCGAGTTCCAGAACACGGCGGCGATGGAGAACCGGGCCAGCAAGGCGATCAGGCTGTACGGAATGCGCGCCAGCACGCCGAGCGCCGACTGGGCACGGCCTGCCAGGCTGGCCGGGGCGGGCTGTGTCTTTGGGGCAACCGGCGCGTTGAGGGTGGTCATGGGGCGGTCCTTTCAAGCAATGCGTGGGCGGCGGGCAGGCCAGGCAACGTGATCGAGGTCAGCGCGCCCTGCACCACCAGCAGGCGCAGGGCGGCCGCCAAGTCAAACCCGGGATGGGCGGCGAAGGCCGACGCGGCGGCATGGGCCAGACAGGCTTGCCGCAGCAGGGCCGCGACAAATGCCGCCACACCGGGCGCCAGCGGCACGACATGCACGTCCAGCCCGGGCCGCAGCACCAAGGCCGCCTCGGGTTGCGCCAGGTCGATGTGCGCCAGCGACGGCTCTCCCGCCACCTGGTGCGCTGCCCACAGCGAGACCACGGCGTGCGCCGAGCGCACCAGGCCGCAGCTGGGGTGGCAAACCAGCCGCAGCTCTCCGATGCGTGCGCCGCTGGCCAGCGCCGGTGCAGCGGCCTGGGCGGTCAACGCCGGCGCATCGGCGGCATGGCAGGCCCGGCTGCGGGCGTGCTCCAGCCGGGCCATGTCGGCCAGATAAGGCAGGCTGAACGCGGGCTCGAAGTGATCGATAAAGCCCGCCAGCCCGTCACCGTAGTGCGCCAGCACGGCCGAGCGCGGCGGCTGCTGGCGCACAAACAACGCCGCCATCGCCCGGAAAAACGCCTCACCCACCAGTTGCTGGGTGACCGGAAAGCCCAAGCCCAGCCCATCGACCAGGCCACTGACCAGGTTGTTGCGGTGCACCGCCAGCCGCACTGCCGGGTCAGAGCCGTTCCAGGCCCGCACGCCATCCGGGCACGGCAGGGCCGGGTCGAGCAGGGCGGCGACCCAGGCGGCGGCGATCATGGCGTGACAGCGGCCCGCGTGGGGGCTGCGGGCGCCCAGCTGCGCTGCGCTGGCGCCAGCGCCAGCAAGGCATCGGCGCGTTGCGCCTCGGCCAACCGGTCGGCCAGCGCCGGGATGTTGTGGTCGCGCTCGATCAGCGTGGGCAGCGGCCCGGTTCGGGCCAGCACATGGGCCAACAGCCGCCAGACGGTGTCGTCCACCGGCGCGCCGTGGTCGTCGATCAGCAGCGGTGCGCCGGCGCCGTCCCGGTCTTGCGCAAAGCCGGCGAGGTGGATCTGGCCGACCCGATGCAGTGGCAGCGCGTCGAGGTAGGCCAGCGCATCCCGGCCGTGGTTGACCGACGACACCTGCACATTGCTGACATCCAGCAACAGGCCGCAGCCGGTGCGCTGCACCACCTCGGCCAAGAAATGGCTTTCGCTGAGGGTGGAGCTGCTGAACTCGACGTAGGTGGCCGGGTTTTCCAGCAGCAAGCTGCGCTTCAAGCGGGTTTGCACCTGGTCGATGTGCGCGCACACCCGGTGCAGCGTGGCCGATGTCCACGGCAGCGGCAGCAGATCATTGAGGTACACACTGCCGTGGCTGGACCAGGCCAGGTGCTCCGACACCGCAGCCGGCTGGTAGCGCGACACCAGCGCGGCCAGCCCGTCAAGGTGATGCCTGTCCAGCGCATCAACACCACCGATGGACAGGCCCACGCCGTGCAGCGACAGCGGGTAGTGCTCGCGGATGCGCGCCAGGCCGTGGTGCAGCGGGCCGCCGTCCACCATGTAGTTCTCGGCATGCACCTCAAAAAACCCGGTGTCGGGCAAGCAAGCCAGGATTTCGGCCATCTGCTGGGGTTTGAGCCCCAGACCCGCCCGCCCGGGCAGGCCCATCAAGCGGCCTTTGCGGTGAATGCCTTGAACTGGCCGTGGCCAGTGGGCGATGTCTTGGACATCGTCTTCTCGCAGGTGCCCTTGGGCACCAAGGTCCAGGCATTGGCCTGGAAATCAACCTTCGACGTGCCGGCGCACGAGGTGCCGGCACCGGCAGCGCAATCGTTTTTGCCCTTGAGGGCGACCCCGAAGCATTTCTCCTTGTCGGGCGTTTGCGCGGCCACCGGCGCGACGGTGAAAGCCGCGCCAAGCGCCAAAGCAAGCGCGACAGTGGGCAAGGTGGCTGAGACGGGATGGCGCATGTTGGGGCTCCGGGTTGGCAGGGGGATTGAGGTTTGTCAGCCCGACAGCGTGATGGACGGGTGCCGGCCGGGTGATGCGGGCTCTGTCGGGCGGGCCGCACGATCCTTACACAGCCGCCCTGCCAACATGCCGAGCCGGGCGGGGCCGCCCAGCCCGTCGACGCTCAGGGCTCGCTCAGCGTCATCAGCATGTCGGCATACCAGGCGCAGTTCAAGCCCAGCGATTCGTCTTGCACCAAGTCGCGGTCGGCCATGTCGAGCCGGGCCGAGTGCACGCCCAGCAGCTTCCACGGCAGGTCGGCGTCAACGGGCGCTGCTGCATCGCGCATCACCACTGGCGCGCCGCTGGTGCCGCGGTGGGTGCGGGCATCGGTGAGAAAGTAGCCCAGGCCTTGGAACCGCATGCCAAAGGCCGACGCGATCACCGACTGCCGCACCACCGGCAGGTGGTGCAGCGTGTCGTGGAAGCCGAGTGGAAATCCGACGATCAGTGCCGAGCTGCCCACCGCCACCGCGTCGTCCAGCGACTGCAGGTGGGCGGGGGTGAAGACGTGCAGCAAGCTGCCCTCGGGCAGTGCGCCGCGCTGCAGCTGGATCATCGCCACGTCGATCTCACCGGCTGCATCCGTGCCCTGGCGCCACTGGCTTTTGCCGTCCTGGTACAGCAGCAACGAGAACCGGGCTGATTTGCCCAGGTCAGCCGGGTCGGTGTGCAGCTCGATCTCGATCCGGTTGGGATGGTGTTTGCTGGGCTCGTCGATCAAGACATGCCGGCTCGTCACCAAAAAGAGCCGCTTGTCGCGCTCGAAGAAAAAGCCGCTGGCGTTGGTCATCGGCCGCTGGTGCTCAAAGGTGGCAATGCGGGTGGCGGCCAGCAGCAATGAATCGATCATCGCGACATTCTCAGCCAAGCCACACGCCAAACCGGGATGCCGGGCCCAGAAAGCCAAACGGGTGGGCTCTGCCAGAGAGCCCACCCGTTGGTTTGCGCGGTGAAGATTTGCGCTGTGAAGATTTGCGCTGTGAAGATTTGAGCTGTGAACAATGGTCGGGACGGCGGGATTCGAACTCGCGACCCCTTGCACCCCATGCAAGTGCGCTACCAGGCTGCGCTACGCCCCGACTGAGCCCGCCAGTATAGGTGCAAACGACAGCCGCTCAGCCGCCCAGCAGCGCCCGGATCGACAAAAGCTCGTCACGCAATTGCGAC
>JANMKO010000589.1:0-14017 GCA_031372085.1 Betaproteobacteria bacterium | reverse complement strand
GAAGTGGGCCTGACGCTGGAGAAGGTCACGCTGGCCGATCTGGGCCAGGCCAAGCGGGTTGAAGTGGGCAAGGAAAACACCACGCTGATCGACGGCCACGGCGCGGCGGGCGACATCGAGGCCCGCGTCAAGCAGATCCGGGTGCAGATCGAAGAAGCCACCAGCGACTACGACCGCGAGAAGCTGCAAGAGCGCGTGGCCAAGCTGGCCGGCGGTGTGGCACTGATCAAGGTGGGCGCTGCCACCGAAGTGGAAATGAAAGAGAAAAAGGCCCGTGTCGAAGACGCGCTGCACGCCACCCGTGCCGCCGTGGAAGAAGGCATCGTGGCCGGCGGCGGTGTGGCCCTGCTGCGTGCCCGCCAGGCGGCTGGCACCATCAAAGGCGACAACCACGACCAGGAAGCCGGCATCAAGATCGTGCTGCGCGCGGTTGAGCAGCCGCTGCGCGAGATCGTGGCCAATGCCGGCGACGAGCCGAGCGTGGTGATCAACAAGGTGCTGGAAGGCACCGGCAACTACGGCTACAACGCCCAGAACGGCGAGTACGGCGACATGATCGAGATGGGCATCCTCGATCCGACCAAGGTGACGCGCACTGCCCTGCAGAACGCCGCGTCGGTGGCCGGCCTGATGCTGACCACCGAGGCCATGGTGGCCGAAGCCCCGAAGGAAGAAGCCGGCGGTGGCGGCATGGGCGGCGGCGGCATGGGTGGCATGGGCGGCATGGGCGGCATGGGCGGCATGGGCGGCATGGACATGTAAGGTTATGCCGGCAGCGTTGCTGCCGCCATAACTCGGCCCGATGCAACGGCAGGCCTTTGGCCAGCCGCTGATCGCGCCGGGCGCTCACGGGCCACCCTTTGGGTGGCCCGTTTTGCTTTGGGCCACCCTTTGGTGGCCCGCTTTGTTTTGGCCGTCGGAGGGTGGGGGCGCCGTTTTTGCCATCGTGCGGTGGGCGCTTCGTTCTGGCCGTCGTGTGTGGGGGCGCTGCGGCTTTGGCTGGCCTTTTCGGTGGTCCGCTCCGCTGGCGGGTTGGGGTGGTTGGCAGTGGGTTCGGGCGCAGGCGCCGATAATCTTTGCACGGGGGTTTGCAAGCCTGCTTGATTGCCACCTCTCGCTTGCCCGGTCGTGCCTCTCCCCCTCTCTCGCACGCGGGAGAGGGCTGGCGTGAGGGACGGCCCAGGCGGCAGCCACCGCCCACCTGGTTTGAAGGCCCATCCGCCACCCTTTTGCCATGCCGCGCCGTCCCACCCTGCAAGACTTCATCGACGACGAGCTGCTGCGCGCGCCGCTGACCTTCGACGCGGTGATCGACACGGTGCAGCAGCGCTGGCGCCTGCGCCTGCCGCCGCACAGCCGGCTTGACGGCGATCCGGCGCGGGCCCTTCAGCTGCACCGCCAGGCGCTGGTGAGCGAGGCGCTGCAGGCCCTGCGCACTGCGGCCCAGCTTGACCAGGCCACGGGCAGTCGCCCGGCCAGCGCCCACAACGCCCCCCCGCCAGCGCCCGGCCCGGCGCTGGCCGAGCTGTCGCTGATCGATGAGGACGACGTGACGGCGGATGTCGAGATCGCGCGCTGCAACCAGACCATCCGCCAGACGGCCGAGGCCGAACTGCGTGAGCTGCACACCTACACCTCGGCCTTGGTCGAGGATGTGAACGTGGCGCGCGACACCAACCCGTTCCGGCCCGAGCGCTTGGTGCGCGCCCTGTGGGCCGGCGTGCAGCGGGTGCCGTTGTCGCGGCCGGTGCTGGTGGCGTTTTTGCACGACGCCGCCGTGCCGCTGGCCCAGGCCCTGCAGCGCGCGTATGCCGGCGCCAGCCAGCGCCTGCAAGCCCAGGGCATCGCACCCGCCGCCCACCGCACCATCGTCTATGGCGGCAGCGGCACGGCCTGGGGCGCCGACGTCAGCCGTTACCGCACATCGGCCGAGCTGTCCCATCTGTCCCATCTACCCCCGCTGTCCCAGCTGCCCCATCTGCACCACCCGGACAACCTGCACGGCCTGCACCACAGCATGCCGTCGGCGCTGGACGCACTGGGCACCCCGGGCCCACCGCCCGCAGCACAGCATGCCCGCCCCGCCGCCGGGCCCGACCCGCAATTGATCGAGCTGCTGGCCCGGCTGTTCACCGCGATCCAGAACGACAAATCTCTCGGCGCGCCCACCGTGGCGCTGCTGCAGCGCCTGCAACCCACGGTGCTGCGCGTGGCGCTGCACGATGCGTCGCTGCTCGACACCTACGACCACCCGGCCTGGCGCTTCATGGACCACCTGGCGTTTGACATCGCCTGCAGTGCGCTGCCCCAGCAACCGCGCCTGCTGGGCCTGTGCCGCAACCTGGTAGACCACCTGGCGGCCATGGACGCGCCCGACGGCAGCCATTTTTCATGGGCCATCGTGCGCCTGGCCGCCGCACGCCGGCATGGGCTGGACCAGGCCCTGGCCGCCGCCGCGCCCCAGATCCAGCGCCTGCACCGCATTGCCAGTGATGAAGCCTCGGCCGCCACCGTGTCGATGGCACTCGACATCGGCACGCTCGACACCGTGCCGGCCGATCTGCTGCCCGATCCCGACGACCCGGCTGCACTGGGCGTTGGCCACACCCTGCGCAAAGCCACCACGCCCGGCACCGTGCTGCGCTGCCATCTGCAAGGCGAGTGGCGGCAACTGCTGTGCCTGTGGCAAGACGATGCCCATGAGCTGCTGTTGCTGGGTGAGCCGGCCACCGGCGGGCACTGGGCGCTGCGCCAGCCGGCGCTGGCCCGTTTGATGGCCGAAGGCCTGGCCTGGCCGATGCGGGTGCGCTCACTGGTGCGGCGGGCGGCCGACAAAGTGCTGCATGCCTTGTGACGGGGCCGGCCCGGTGGCCCACGGCCAGCGGCGTGCCGCGCCGGGGGCGCCGGGCTGGGCCGGTGCGGCGTTGGCGCTGGCCGGCCTGCCCGCACGCGTCCGGACGCACGTCCTCACATCCATCCGGACGCACGTCCTCACATCCATCCGGACGCACGTCCTCACATCCATCCGGACGCACGTCCTCGCGTCCATCCGGACGCACGTCCTGACACCCGTCCTGCCACCCGTTCTGGCCCTCGTGCTGGCACTGGCCACGCTACTGGCGCCGCCCGCCCGGGCGCAGGCCCCGGCGGCGGCACCCGCCGAGCCGGCGCTGGCGCTGCCCGCCGCCCGGCCGCGCATCGGCCTGGTGCTGTCAGGCGGCGGCGCGCGCGGGCTGGCCCATGTCGGCGTGCTCAAGGTGCTGGAAGCGCTGCAAATCCCGATCGACGTGATCACCGGCACGTCGATGGGCGCCATCGTCGGCGGCCTGTATGCCAGCGGCATGCGCGCCGCCGATCTGGACCTGGCGCTGCGCAGCGTCAACTGGGGTGAGGTCTTCACCAACCGGGTGCAGCGCCAACAACTGTCGCAGCGGCGCAAGGAGGAAGACTTCGACATCGCCGCCGCCGTCGAGCTGGGCCTGCGCGACGGTGAGCTGCTGCTGCCCAGCAGCGCCGTGTCCAGCCGCGGGCTGGAGTCACTGCTGCGACGCTACACCCTGCCGGTGCGCGGCGTGGCCCGGTTTGATGACCTGCCGATCCGCTTTCGCGCCGTGGCCACCGACATGGAAACCGGCGCCGCCGTGGTGCTGGACAGCGGTGACCTGGCGCTGGCCCTGCGCGCCAGCATGAGCGTGCCGGGCGCGTTTGCCCCCACCGAGGTAGACGGCCGCGTGCTGGGTGACGGTGGCCTGGTGAACAACCTGCCGATCGACGTGGCACGCGCGCTGGGCGCCGACCTGGTGATCGTCGTCAACATCGGCACCCCGCTGGCCGGCCGCGCCACGCTCAACTCGGTGGTGGGGCTGACGGCGCAGATGATCAACCTGCTGACTGAGCAGAACGTGCAGCGCAGCCTGGCCACGCTGGGCCCGCAGGACGTGCTGATCGCGCCCGCCCTGGGCACGCTGACCGCCGGCGATTTTGAGCAGGCAGACCGGTTTTTTGCCCTCGGTGAGGCCGGCGCCCGGGGCCGCAGTGACCAACTGGCCGCGCTGGTGCAAAGCGCGCCGGCCTACGCCGCCTGGCGCGCCGGCCACCCGGCCCCGCCGCCGGCCAGCGCCCGGCTGGCGGCGGTGACGATCCAGGGCACCACCCGCACCAACCCCGACCGGCTGCTGGCGATGCTGGAGAACAAGGCCGGCGCGGCCTTCGACATCGAGCGCGCCGAGCGCGATGCCCGGCGCCTGGCTGCGGGCGGCGACTACACCCGGTCGGATTACCAACTGCTGGCCACGCCCGATGGCGATACGCTGGTCTTCAAGCTCGAAGACAAGCCCTGGGGGCCCAACTACCTGAACGCCGGCCTCGACCTGAGCACCGACTTCCGGGGTCGCAGCGCCTTCAACCTCAAGCTGGCGCACAACCGGCACTGGCTGACGCCCAGCGGCACCGAGTGGCGCAACCGGGTGCAAATCGGTGAGGTGCCGCAGATCGGCAGCGAGATCTACCACCCGCTGGCCTGGTCGGCGTCACGCGCCGATGACTGGTTTGTCAGTGCCGGCGTGGGGCTGGAGCGGCGCCGGCTGGCCCGCTACAGCGCCGACGGCGGCGACGAGGTGGCCACCTTCCTGCGCCATGTGGCGGTGGTGGGCCTGGACATCGGCCAACCCTGGGGCGATGTGGGTGAGCTGCGGCTGGGCTGGTCGCGGCTGGTGCTGCGCGCCGAGCCGCAGCTGGTGTCGGCCCGGCTGGCCGGCGGCGGCGTCGGTAGCGGCTTCGGAGCCCGCAAAGCCAGCTGGACCGAGGACGCGCTGCGCGCCCAGTTGGTGATCGACCAGCTCGACTTTGCGATCTTTCCGCAATCGGGCTACCGCGGCTCACTGGCGCTGTGGGCCGGCCAGCGAAACGGTGATCTGACCGGCGGTTTTTACCGCGCCGAGACCGAGGCCAGCGGCGTGCACAGCGTGGGCGCCAACACCTTTGAGGCCTTTGCCCGGGTGCAGACGGCCGACCAGCAGCAGGCGATCAGCCTGCCGCGCTACAGCCTGGGCGGGTTTCACCAGCTGTCGGGCTACCAGGCGGGGCAGTTGACCGGCAACCATGTGCTGCTGCTGCGGCTGGGCTGGTACCGCCGGCTGTCCGACGCACCGGCGCTGACGCGGGGCTTTTTTGTCGGCGCCACGCTGGAGGCGGGCAACGCCTGGACTCAGCGCAGTGACGTGGCGCTGGCGCGGCTGCGCAGCGGCGGCAGCGTGTTCCTGGGCGCCGACACCGGCATCGGCCCGCTCTACCTGGGCCTGACCTACGCGCCGCAGGGCCGTGCCGGGCTGGTGCTGTTCATCGGCAGGCCGTGACGACGCAGGCCTGGCGCAGGCGGCACACGCTGGACGCCAGCGCGTCGGTGGCCTTACCCCACCACAGGGTCTTGGGCAGCATCCCGCCGGCGTAGACGCTGCAGCCATCGCCAGGCCGGCGACAGCAAAAAATCCCAGGGTGCTTTCAAGCCCCACGCCAGCCAGTCGAGCTGGGCGGGCAGCCCCAGCATCGCGTGGTGGTGAACCCGGGGCGTGAACACGGTGCGCAGCAGGTAGGCCAGGCGGTCGCGCAGCCGTTCGCGCCCATGCCAGTAGTCCCGGCACAGGGCATAGGGCGCCGGCGGCGCGGGCAGGCCGGCCCGCAATCGGTGCGCAGCCTGCCGGGCCAGGGCCACGGCGCGGGCGTCCACCACCGCCCACGGCAGTGGCGACCACAGCAGCAGGTGCGCCAGCAGCAAGGCCACATCCAGCGCACGTCGGCATCCCTGCCGGGCCGCGCTGGCGGCCACGCCGGGCCAATCCAGCGCCGGGTGGGCGGCGACAAAGGCGGCGATGTCGGCCACGCTTTTCAGGCTGGGCCAGTGCTCTTTGCTGCCGTGCACCACCAGCATCAGCAGGGTGTCGGCCGCGCCCAGCACGCGGATGGTGGTGCCGCCCAGCATGCCGGTGGCCATGCCGCACAGTGGCAGGCTTCGGCTGCGCGCCCACAAGCCGGCCGGGTCCAGATCAAACGCCAGCGTGTGCGGTGCCAGCGTCCAGTGCGGCTCCACCGGCACATGGCTGGCGTGGAACACGATGTGCTGGCCGCCGTAGCGCTCCATCACCCGCAGCAGCCGGTCCGTCAGCGATGTGTCGGGCCGGTAGCCCAGCCCGGCCAGCACCGCCAGGGCGGGCTGGATGTGGGCGCCGTGGATCAGCACATCCAGGTCGCGGCTGCTGCGGGCCGCGGCGTGGCCAAACAGCAGCAGGGCCAGCGTCGGGCCTTTGAACGGCATGGCCGGCACGCCGGCCCGGGCCAGCGCCTGCAGCACGCCGTGCAGTTGGGCTTGCAGATCATCTGCGCGCAGGGCTTGCGCTTCGTGCGCCAGGGCGATGCCCTCGGCCAGATCAGCCGGCAAGCCGGGCAGGCCCGCCAGACGGTGCACCACCAGCGCCGCCACCCCGTGGTGCAGGGCCGCCCCAAAAAACGCAGCATCCAACTGCGCTGCCGGCACCGGCCGGGCGGGCGAGGCGCACAAGCCCAACAGCGCGGCCGGCAGCCCCAGGCCGGCGCTGCACGGCAGGCGCGGTGCGGTGCGATGGGGGCGGGGGGATGCGTGTGCCAAGCGGACGTGGCCGGGGTTCATCACATCGGTACGGCAGGCCAGAAAGCGGCTGCGCCCGCGCCAGTGCGCAAGCCGCAACTTATTCCCCGGTGGTCGCCTCGGTTGTTGTAGCCGTCGGCGTGGTCGTGGTCGCGGTCGTGGTCGTGGCCGGCGGCGCCGTGGTCCCGTCTGTCGCTGTTGTTTCGAATGCCGTTGTTGGGCCGGTGGTCGGCTGCGGCGGCGTGGTCTCGCCCGGGCCACCCGCGTAGGGCGCGGCAAATGCCGGCTTCATGCCGGCCTCCAGCAGCAAGGCCACCGCAGGCGCTGACTTGGCGGTGCGCGCCAAAAATGCCCGGCGGCGGGCGGCGTGTTGGTCCAGCAAATCCTGCGCGTCGGGCTGGGCTGCTGGCTTCTCGTTTTGCATGGCGATCCTTTTTATTGACAACTCACCAGTCTATTTCGAGACCTTCAGCCACCAGCCCCCCCGATTCACGGGGGCGGCCGATTGGCGGCCAAAACCCGGCGGCTAAAGTTGTCGCATGCACATTTTTGATTTCTTTGACGACGTGGTTTACATCCCGACAATGCAAGCCACCCCAGCCCCGGCGCCGGTGCTGCTGCCCAGCCGCCTGGGGCTGGACCGGCTGCCCCGGTTGCGCCAGGTGGCCGCCATCAAAACCCCGGCCGATGCCCGCATCGGCATGGCCCTGACCCACCGCCGTGTGGCGCAAGAGGCGTTTGATGCGTCGCGCCGTACCGTGCTGGTGGTGGCCGGCAACACCCTGCTGCTGGATGACGCGCTGCACACCCTGGGCGCCGCACTGGCCGAGCTGGCGCGCCAGCACTGGGGCGTGTGCCACCTGGGCCACTGGAGCGGCAGCGACAAGCTGGTGCCCGTGGCCGGCTGCCAGTGGCTGGCGCGCTCTGCCGGCTACGCGCAGGCGGGCGCTTACGCCCTGCACGCCCGCGCCCTGCCCGCCCTGCTGGCCGACATGCCGGCTGACTTTGCCACCATGCAAGCCTGGGTGGCCAAACACGGCACGTTTGACGATGCCCTGCGCCGGCTGCCCCACAGCTACACCCTGACGCCCGGCATTGCCTGCCAGCCGGCGTTTTTGCCTTACCAGCCGCTGGCGCTGCAAGATCGGTTTGCCGCATGACCGCCACCCTGCAGGCCGACGCCGCCGACCCAGCCGTGCCCAGCCCGGCAGTGCCCAGCGCAGCGCTGGCCGCAACCACCCTGCCGCGCATCTTCGTCAACGCCGCCAGCTACCGCGACCGCGAAATGCAGTGGACGCTGCGCGACATGTTTGAGCAGGCCGCCCACCCGGACCGCGTGTTTGCCGGCATCTGCTGGCAAACCGTGCCCGAGCAGGACGCTGACTGCTTTGTCGTCCGCCCGCGCCCGAGCCAGGTGCGCGAAGACTTTGTGCATGCCGACCAGGCCCTGGGCCTGGGCTGGGCGCGCGCCCGCTCACAGGCGCTGTGGCAGGGCGAGGAGTACTGCCTGCAGATCGACAGCCACATGCGCTTTGCGCCGGGCTGGGACGACAGCATGCTGGCTCTGCTGGCGCAGTGCGACGCACCCGAGCCGGTGCTGACGCACTACCCCGCCAGCTACGTGCCGCCCGACGACCTTGGCACGCCCACCCCGCCCGGGGTGCAGATGATCCAGCGCTTCTTGCCCGACGGCCACCAACTGCAGTTCACCACCAGGGCGCCGCCGCCCGGTGCGGCGGGCGGCAAGCCGCTGGCCACGGCGGCCTGTGCGGGCGGCTTCATCTTTGGCCCGGCGCGCATGCTGGCCGATGTGCCGGCGGACCCGGAGATCTACTTTCAAGGCGAAGAGCCCAACCTGGCAGTGCGGCTGTGGACGGCAGGGTTTGATTTGTTCTCGCCGCAGACCACCGTGATCTACCACTACTACCTGCGCCGTGACGGGTCGCGCCACTGGAATGACCAGCCCTCGGCCGCCGTGCTGGCGCTGGGTGAAAAAACCAAACGCCGCATGCGGGCGTTGTGCAACCCGGCCGGCGCACCGCCGGAAGAAGTGGCCGCGCTGGGCCGCCACGGCTTGGGCCAGCGCCGCACATTGGCCGATTACGAGGCGTTTGCCGGCGTCAATTTTGCCGGCCGCACCATTGCCGACAGTGCCACGCGCTACCCGTGGGTGCGCACGCCCGAGCGCCAAGCCGCATTCCAGCTGGACGGCCTGGTGCGCACGCCGGGCAGTGCCTTGTTCGTGCTGGACGACAGCGGCGTGATCCTGGTCAAGTCCACCGGCCGCATCCACCGCGCCAATGAGGCGGCCACCTATGTCTGGTGCGCGCTGGAGCAAGGCTGGGGCTGGCCGCAGATCGCCCGCACCATGGCCGAGAACCGGGGCATTGCGCAGGGCGTGATGGCGGCTGAACTGCGTGAGCTGGCCGACCACTGGCTGGGCAGCGGCCTGCTGCAACGGCCGGACGCAGACCCCCCGGCCGACGCCGCCCCGCTGCCGCGCCTGGACACCCGGCAACACGATTTGCGCACCCACCACTACCGGCTGCTGGACACCCGCTTCCAGGTGCGTTTTGGCGGCCCGGCACTCGACAGCCTGCTGGGTGCGGCGCTGGCGCATCTTGAGGTGACTGCCGTGGCAGACCTGGCAACCGCCGCAGCAGAGCCGCCGGCCAAGCCCGATCACCGGCTGGATGCCATCAGCCTGGCCGGCTGGCATTACCTGTTTTGCGACGACGCGCCGCTGCACCACGGCCAGGCCGTCGAGGCCTTGCTGCCCATCCTGAAAAGCGCGCTGCTGGTGCGTGCCACGCAGGCCGACGGGCACAAGCTGCACTTGCTGCATCTGCACTCGGCGGCGGTGGCCATCCAGGGCCGGCTGGTGCTGCTGCCCGGGCGCAGCGGCAGCGGCAAGACCCTGCTCACCGCCAAGCTGCTGCTTGGCGGCGCGCAGTATTTTTCAGACGAGACGGCACTGCTCTCACGCAACGGTGGCACGGTGCGGCCGGTGCCCACAGCCCTGTCGGTCAAAGCCGGAGGTGCCGTCCGGCTGGCCGGTTTGTACCCGGCACTGGCCGATTTGCCGCTGCACCTGCGGGAGGACAAGCTCAGCGTGCAATACCTGCCACCGCCGGCCGGCAGCGTGGCAGCCGACGTGCCGGCCGTGCCGCGGCTGTGCATCTTTCCGCGCTACCTGCCGGGCGCTGCCACCACGCTGCGGCGCCTGTCACCGGTCGATGCGTTTGCCCGCCTGCTGGACGAAGCCATCGCCGTGCCCGCCAAGCTGGATGCCGACACCGTGGCCACCCTCGTGCAACTGGCCGAGCAATTGCCCTGCTGGGACATGACCAGCAGTGACCTGGACGACGCGGCCGCGCAGGTGACGGCGGCGGCGCTGGCGCTGCCGGTCTGGGCTGCGCCAGCCGGCCGGCCGATGAGGGCCTGAGCCGAACCGGTGGCGCGTGCGGCGCGGCCGCCGAACCGCCGCACCGCCGCGCCGCCGACCACGACCGGCGGCGCAGCGAGCTTACAGCGTGCCCAGCACCTCGCGCAGCCGCGCCAGCACCCACTCGGGCTGCTCATGCACGATCCAGTGGCTGGCACCGGGCCGCCGGTGCACCTGCACGCCCGGCACCCAGTCGGCCAGGCCGTCCAGCAGGCCGGGCAGCAGGGCGTGGTCAGCGTCGCCCCACAGCACGGTGGTGGGCACGGCCACCTGCACCACCGACGGCGGCAAGACGAGCTGCTGCAACGCGGTGTCGCCCGGCCCGGTGGGTGGGCGCAGCGGTGACGCGCGGTAGTAGTTGAGCGCACCGTCCAGGCCTTGCCGCCAGACCGCGCGGTACTGCGCGCGCAGCGCCGGCGTCAACCAAGCCGCCGGGCCAAAGCGCTGCAGCACGGCAAACAGCCCGGCAAAGTCGTTGGCGGCCAGCTTGGCGGCCGCATCGGGCTGCACCAGATCGTTCATGTACTGGCTGGCGGCCTGCTGCGCCGGGCTGGCTTGCAGCTCACGCAGCAGCGCGCCCGGGTGCGGTGAGTTGATGATGACCAGCCGGCGCACCCGCTGCGGCCACAACGCGGCAAAGTTCCAGGCCACGCCGCCGCCCCAGTCATGCGCCACCAGCAAATCCAGCGGCGCGCCGGGCGTGGCCACGGTGGCGTCGATCAGCGCGGCCAGATCGGCCACCAGGTGCTTGGCGCGGTAGGCGGCCACGTCGGCCGGTGCGCTGCTGCGCTCATAGCCGCGCAGGTTGGGCGCCACGCAGCGCAGTGCCAGCGCGCCGGTGGCCGGCGTGGCCAGCGCGGCCATCACGCCGTCCCAGACAAACGCGGCCTCTGGAAAACCGTGCAAAAACAGCGCCCGGCGCGGTGCATCCAGTGGCCCGGCCGCGCGGCACGACAGGGTGATGCCGTGCGGCAGGGCTTGGTCAAACAGCGTGATCGTCATGCGGCCAGTGTCTGGCCGGGGCGCTGGCGCAGCCGTCAAGCCGGCGACAGCGGGGCCGGCGTGGGCCGGTCAGGCGTCGTCGGTTGGGTCGTTCGGGTCGTCCGGGGCGGTCGACGCGGTTGGGGCGGCTGGCGCGGTCGGGTCGCCCGCATGGGGCGCATCGGGGCCAGGGTCATTCGGCAGCTGTTGCCACTGCCGCAGCACCAGCGCCGCATCGCCCAGCCCTTGGCGCGACAAGGCCGAGAACAGCGTCACACTGATGTCAGCGGCGTCGGTGGCCAGATCGGCCAGCACTTTTTGCGCCTGCATCAAGGCCCGCGCCTGCTGGTTGCGGTTCAACTTGTCGGCCTTGGTCAGCAACACCAGCAACTTCACCTCACCGGTGCCCACCCGCTGCGACACAAAATCCAGCAATTGGCTGTCCAGCGGCGTAAAGCCGTGCCGGCAATCCACCATCATCACGATGCCGGCCAGCGCGTGGCGCATCGCCAGGTAGTCGGCCATCACCGCTTGCCAGCGCAGCTTGGCGCCGCGTGCCACCGCCGCATAGCCGTAGCCTGGCAGATCGGCCCAGCGGCCGTCGGGCGCGTCGGCCGGCCCCAGGTCAAACAGGTTGATGTGCTGGGTGCGGCCGGGCGTCTTGGACGCAAACGCCAGCCGGCGGTGCTGGGCCAGGGTGTTGATGGCGGTGGATTTGCCGGCATTGCTGCGGCCGACAAAGGCCACCTCGGGCAAATCGGGCGGTGGCAGTTGCGTCAGCAGGCTGGCCGTGGTCAAGAAGCGGGCGCTTTGCGTCCACGACAAGGCCGCGCGCACGGCGGGGTCGGTGGGGATGTCAGCGGGTTTGCCCCGGGGCACAACGGTGGTGTTCATCACGCATTGTAAAATTTCGGGTTCTGTCCTATTCCAAGGTTTCACGACATGAAGTCGCTGCCCGCCCTGTCGCTGTCTGCCCTGACCTTGTCTGCCCTGCTGTCGATGTCGGCCTTCTCGGCCACCGAGACCAAAGCCGCCGCCAAGCCCGATCTGGCCAAGGGCGAAGAAAAAGCCCAGGTCTGCGCCGCCTGCCACACCGCCGACGGCTCACGCGGCAGCCCCGCCAACCCCATCCTGCAGGGCCAGCACCCCGAGTACCTGGCCAAGCAACTGGCCGAGTTCAAGGCCGGCAAGCGCGTCAATGCGGTGATGAGCGGCATGGCCGCCATGCTGTCGGACGACGACATGAAGAACGTGGCCGCGTTCTACGCCAGCAAGCAGGCCAAACCCGGTTTTGCCAAGAACAAGGATTTGGTGCTGCTGGGCGAGAAGATCTACCGCGGCGGCATTGCCGCCAAGCAGGTGCCGGCCTGCGCCGGCTGCCACAGCCCCACCGGCGCCGGCATCCCGGCCCAATACCCGCGCCTGGGCGGCCAGCATGCCGACTATGCCGAGGCCCAGTTGACGGCCTTCCGCGCCGGCACGCGCGCCAACTCAGCCCAGATGACGTCGATTGCCGCCCGCATGAGCGACAAGGAGATCAAGGCGGTGGCTGATTACGTGGCCGGCCTGCGCTGATCGCCCCACCGGGGCTTGCCCGAAAGGCCGGTCTTGCACCGGCCTTTCGGCTTTTTAGGCCGGGATGAAGGCGACAGGCCCGGCTTTTTGGGCCGGGCGGATGGCCGCAGGCCCGGCGTTTTGGCCTGCCTTCCTACGCCGATGGCTACCTTTGTCGCATCCAGGGCCGGGCCTCGCAGCGTAAGGTTTGACGTGGTCAATCGACCAAAACGCATCGATTCAGGAGTTTGTTATGCAGCAGCGCACCGACCGTGGCTTGAACCACGCCACCCCGTCCGAGATCACACCGCGCGCCGCCTACGAAGGCCGGCGCCGCTGGCTGCAGCAGCTGGCCGCCGGCGCGCTGGGCAGCGGCCTGGCCGGCTGGGCGGCGCGTGATGCGCTGGCGGCTGAGGGCGCAGCCAAGGGCGCGGCGCTGGCCGGCGCCAAAAGCGCGGTGGCCGGGGCGCTGACGATGGACAAGCCCACGGCCCGGGCCGACGCCACCAGCTACAACAACTTTTATGAGTTCGGCACCGACAAATCCGACCCGGCGCGCAATGCCCACACGCTGAAAACCCGGCCCTGGACGGTGACGGTCGAGGGCGAGGTGAAAAAGCCCAAGACCTACGGCATCGACGACCTGCTCAAGCTGGCGCCGATGGAAGACCGCATCTACCGGCTGCGCTGTGTCGAGGGCTGGTCGATGGTGATCCCGTGGGTGGGTTTCTCGCTGGCCGAATTGGTCAAGCAGGTCGAGCCCACCGGCAACGCCAAGTTTGTTGAGTTCCACACCCTGGCCGACCCCAAGACCATGCCGTTTGTCGGCTCGCGCGTGCTGGATTGGCCGTATGTCGAGGGCCTGCGCATCGACGAGGCGATGCACCCCTTGAGCCTGCTGGCCTTCGGCATGTACGGTGAGGTGCTGCCCAACCAGAACGGCGCGCCGGTGCGGCTGGTGATGCCGTGGAAATATGGCTTCAAGTCGGCCAAGTCGATCGTCAAGATCCGCTTTGTCGAGCAGCAGCCCAAGACGGCGTGGGTCAAGGCCGCCGCGCAGGAGTACGGTTTTTATTCCAACGTCAACCCGGGTGTGGACCACCCACGCTGGAGCCAGGCCACCGAGCGCCGCATCGGCGAGGACGGCGTGTTTGCCAAAAAGCGGCCGACGCTGATGTTCAACGGCTATGAGGCGCAGGTGGCGTCGCTGTACGGCGGGCTGGATCTGGCGAAGAATTTTTGAGCGGTCTGCCGGCCGGGGCCGCCCGCACGCACCCGGTGTCCGGCTACCGCCCGCATCGCCTCTTTTACCGCCTCCCGCATCCCCCCATCATGAACAAACTGCTGCTGCACCCGGCCACCAAGCCGCTGCTGTTTGCGCTGGCGCTGGTGCCGTTTGCGCTGCTGCTGTACGGCGC